>NZ_LSKN01000067.1:0-775 GCF_001557075.1 Methylobacterium sp. CCH7-A2 | reverse complement strand
GTCACCTGCAAAATGCCCTTAGCGTGTATTAATGTAGAAATGACCACAGAGCCCCTTGATGGCTGACTGGATGCATCCAGCTTCGGCTAGAGCGGTGTTGATTCCACCATCAGCAGCATAGATATGTGATGTTGTAAGAGATCCTATCAGCAATAAAGCTACTTTGATGGTCTGATTCGACAGACAACTTAATTGGTGTGTCATAGGATGGACGCTCTGGATTGGACCATGGATTTTTAGAGAATTCTAGAAAAATTGGAGCTGAAGCTTCTCAAGGCCAATCGCCGCTTGTTCAATGAGAACGAGAATGCGTCAAAATTCGGGGTGTCATCGAAAACCGCGTTTCGTTCATAAGTTAAGAATTACGCACAGCGCGCTCGACGCCGCGATATCAGTGGGTTACGCTGTGCATATTATATGTGCGCAATGCGAGCTTGATTCATGCCCTTCACCTATGGCTACGCTCGCGTCTCGACCGACGGCCAAACGCTCGACGCTCAGGTCGCGCGACTCGAGGCGGCCGGCGCATCGAAGCTCTTCAAGGAGAAGGTGTCGGGTGCCAAGCGCGACCGCGTTCAGCTCGACAAAATGCTCGCCGCGCTGAACGCCGGCGACGTCGTGATCGTGACCCGTCTAGACCGCTTGGCGCGATCGACGCGGGACCTTCTCAACATCCTCGGCGTCGTCGCCGACAAGGGCGCAGCGTTCCGCTCGCTCGGTGTATCCATCCGGCGTGGGCCGCGGACTGTTCGGGTCACTGCCGCCGTCTGTTTGA
>NZ_LSKN01000066.1:0-215 GCF_001557075.1 Methylobacterium sp. CCH7-A2 | reverse complement strand
CCCCGCCTGCCCCGGCACCGAGACGGTGATCCTGGTGATGAACCCGGGCGAGAAGACGAAAGCCTTCAAGCTGGCGATGGCGATGGCGGAGGTGACGCCCGAGGCGCTGCGGGAGGCGTTGTCGGGCGGCGCTTGATGCGTAAGCCCCCGCCTCCTGACACAAGGCTGGACGCCGCGCCCTAAACTCCGGCAGCCTTCTTCGCAGCCCCGGACCC
>NZ_LSKN01000065.1:0-264 GCF_001557075.1 Methylobacterium sp. CCH7-A2 | reverse complement strand
GTCATAGACTTCCGCGCCCATATAGTCGCGCAAGCTCACCTGCTTGCTGCTTTCGGTGACGAAGATGAAGTTAGCGTCCGCGCTCGTGGTGTAATTTTCGGTGGAGATTTAGGTGCTGCTGGTGGTGGGGCATGCCCCACCACCAGCAGCACCTAAATCTCCACCGAAAATTACACCACGAGCGCGGACGCTAACTTCATCTTCGTCACCGAAAGCAGCAAGCAGGTGAGCTTGCGCGACTATATGGGCGCGGAAGTCTATGAC
>NZ_LSKN01000064.1:0-2672 GCF_001557075.1 Methylobacterium sp. CCH7-A2 | reverse complement strand
CCTCCGATGAAGAAGGCCGTCAACGCGCACGCGTCCGGCTGGGACGAGTTCTGACCGGAGGGCAGCTTCCCTCGCTACGGAACGAGAGGCTGCCGCCACCGCGCGTTCCCCGCCACGGCGTCGCTCGGTCGCCCGCATCCCGATTTTGATATGCGTCAAAATTCTCGGACAGCGAGTGTGTCAATTATTTGATGCAGTCGCTGGAGGGGCAGATGCGGATCGTCCTGGTTCATCCGAACTACCATTCCGGCGGCGCCGAGATCGCCGGAAACTGGCCACCCGCCTGGGTCGCCTATCTGTCCGGCCATCTGAGAGACGCCGGCTTCGACGACATCGCCTTCATCGATGCGATGACCAACCATCTCAGCGATGAGGCGTTGCGGGCCCGCCTGGCCGAACTCCAGCCCGACGTCGTCGGTACCACCGCGATCACGCCCTCGATCTACAAGGCTGAGGAGGTGCTGAAGATCGCCTCGGAGGTGGTGCCCCATGCCGTCCGGGTGCTCGGCGGCATCCACGCCACCTTCATGTACAAGCAGGTCCTTTCCGAAGCACCCTGGGTCGACGTCATCGTCCGCGGCGAGGGCGAGGAGATCTTCCGCGACCTGATCCGGACGGTCGCGGCGGGCCAGTGGCCGGCGGGACGGGCTCAGATCAAGGGCCTCGCCTTCCGGGATGGCGAGCGGATCGTCGCCACGGCGGCCGCCGCCACGGTCAAGGAGCTCGATGCGATCAATCCGGACTGGTCGCTGCTCGAATGGTCGAAATACATCTATGTGCCGCTCGGGGTCCGCGTCGCAATCCCCAACATGGCGCGCGGTTGTCCCTTCACCTGCTCCTTCTGCTCGCAATGGAAATTCTGGCGCGACTATCGCGTGCGCAATCCGGTCAAGGTCGTCGACGAGATCGAGAAGCTCGTCAACGAGCAGCAGGTCGGCTTCTTCATCCTCGCCGACGAGGAACCGACGATCAACCGCAAGAAATTCATCCAGTTCTGCGAAGAACTGATCCGGCGCGGCCTGCCCGACAAGGTCAAATGGGGCATCAACACCCGCGTCACCGACATCTACCGCGACCGCGATCTCCTCTCCTTCTACCGCAAGGCCGGCCTCGTCCATGTCAGCCTCGGCACGGAAGCCGCGGCCCAGCTGAAGCTCGACCAGTTCAACAAGGAGACCAAGGTCGAGGAGAACAAGGAAGCGATCCGCCTCCTGCGCGAGGCCGACATCTTCACCGAGGCGCAGTTCATCGTCGGCCTCGACAACGAAACGCCGGAGACGCTGGAAGAAACCTTCCAGATGGCCTGGGACTGGCAACCCGACCTCGCCAACTGGGCCATGTACACGCCCTGGCCCTTCACGCCCCTGTTCCAGGAGCTGAAGGAGAAGGTCGAGATTTTCGACTTCTCGAAATACAACTTCGTCACGCCGATCATGGCGCCCGAGGCGATGACGCGCGGCGAACTGCTCAACGGCGTGATGAAGAACTACCGCCGCTTCTATTCCCGCAAGGCCCTGTTCCATTATCCGTGGCGCGGCACCGGCTTCCGACGGCGTTATCTGCTCGGCTGTCTCAAGGCCTTCCTCAAGGCCGGCTTTGCGCGGACCTTCTACGACCTCGGCAAGGCCGGCTACTGGGGCCCGCAATCGAAGGAGAAAGTGAACTTCAACTTCGATCGCACGCGCAGGATCGCCCCGGCCCAGATGGACGACTGGGAGGCCGCCGCCGACCGCGCCTCGCAGGCCCGTGCCCGGCGCGAATCGCGTCAGCCTCTGGTCGCCTGCGGCGGCAGCACCGCCCAGCTCGATGAGCAGCCGCCCCTGCCCGATGCCACGCCGAGGCCCGCCGGCGCGGCGCCGTCGCCATGCTGAGCGCCGGCCTGGCCTTCGCCTCGGCGGTCGATGCGCGGGGGGAAGCCGGGCTCGTCGGCCCCAATGCCGTGATCCAGCTCGCCGAGGCGCTGCGGGCGGCACCCGACGCCCCCGGCCTGGCCGAGCATGTCTTCGGCCGGGCCGGGTACGCCCGCCTGCTGCGATCGCCCCCCACCGACATGATCGACGAGGCGATCGCCGCCCGCCTCTTCGCGACGCTCTGGCGCGAAATGCCGGCTGCCAGCGCCGCCGCCATCGCCCATGAGGCCGGCCGCCGGACCGGCGCCTATGTCCTGGCCCACCGCATCCCGCCGCTCGCACGGCTGCTCCTGCGGACCCTCCCGCCCCGCCTCGCCGCGCCGCTGCTGCTGCGGGCCATCGCCAGGCACGCCTGGACCTTCGCGGGCTCGGGCAGGTGCCGCACCGCCTCGGGCCCGCCCTGCCTCGTCACCATCGCACGCAACCCGCTCGCCATGCCGGGCGGCGCCTGGCATGGCGGCGTCTTCGAATGCCTGTTCCGGTCGCTGGTCAGCCGCAGCGCCAGCGTTCGCCATGCCGAGGTTTCGGGCGACGGCGGGCCCGTCTGCCGCTTCGAGATCGACATCGCGCCCCCCGCCGGCCCGGCGGGCTTCCCGCGGCAGCCGACGCGCGACCCGGCCTAGTCTCAACCGGGCTTTCATCCCAGCCGAAATCCCCGCCCGCGCTCGCACGCAGGCGTCAACAACGAGGCGCGTGGGTAGAAATCTGCATCCGTTGAGCCAGGATGCGGCGCGGATGGATTGAGCCACCATCCGCACGCCC
>NZ_LSKN01000063.1:0-15062 GCF_001557075.1 Methylobacterium sp. CCH7-A2 | reverse complement strand
ACCGGCAATCGCCGGTGACCACCGTCAGCTACACCACGCTATGGGACACGACCGTCGGGGGAAGGCTCGAGCGCTGAAGCACCGACCGAAATTCCTCCCGGCGGATGGCGTGATATCCTCTGGCGGACCTATGGCGAAGTCGACAAGGACCGTGTCCTCGCGGTTGCGGCCGGCGTCACCTTCTACGGACTTCTGGCAGTGTTTCCTGCGGTCACCGCGTTCGTTTCGCTCTACGGTCTGGTCGCCGATCCCGGCACCATTACCGAGCAGTTGTCGGTAGCTGAAGGCGTGCTGCCGAGCGGGGCAATCGAAATCCTTCGGGATCAGATCGTCCGCATTTCGACAGGCAACGAAACGAAGCTCGGACTGGCCTTCGTGATCGGGCTGGTTCTGTCCGCCTGGAGCGCCAACGCCGGAGTAAAGGCCGTCTTCGATGCCCTGAACGTCGCTTACGGCGAGGACGAAAAGCGCAGCTTCATCCGACTGAATTTGACCTCCTTGATCTTCACCCTCGGGATCCTCGTATTCGCGGTGATTGCGATCGTGGCCGTGGCAGCAATTCCAGTGGTGCTGGATTATCTCTATCTCGGAGATGCGGTGGAATGGCTTATCTCGCTCGGCCGCTGGCCCGCTCTCATCGTCCTGCTCATGGTCGGCCTGGCTGCCCTTTATCGCTTTGGCCCCAGCCGAGACGAGGCCCAATGGAAGTGGGTCAGCCCGGGAGCCGTTTTCGCGAGCATTGCCTGGTTGCTGGGCTCGGTGCTGTTCTCCTGGTACGTCGCCAGTTTCGAGGACTACAACAAGACCTATGGCGCACTCGGCGCCGTCATCGCGCTGCTGATGTGGATGTGGCTGTCCGCGACGATCATTCTCGTCGGTGCGGAGCTGAATTCCGAGGCCGAACGCCAGACGCTGCGCGATACCACCAAGGGGCCGCCTCGACCCATCGGCCTGCGCGGTGCTGAGGCCGCCGACAACAAGTTCGGTCCCAGGGGCGAGGGTTCCGCTCGAGATGATGAAAGCGGTTCCGATCATCAATAGCCAGAAGGCGAAAGGCGCGGAACTCTTCCGCGCCAGCGACCGTTGGAACCTGCGACATTGCCTTTGAACAGGAGGGTACTATGGTAGGTGAGAACGACGCTGATCGCGCCACGAAGCGGGCCGCTGAAATGGTCTCCGAGGGTCGGGAAGCCGGAAGTGAAATCGCTTCCAATCTCAAGTCCGTGGGCATCGACACCGATCGCATGACCGAGGCAGCGGGCGAGGGGGTCAGCGAGTTGCAAAGACTGGTCATCGAAGAGGTCAGGGCGCAGCCGATGCGCGCCTTGGCGTGGGCTGCCGCCATCGGCGTGGTCGTCGGATTCTGGGCAGCGAGATAGGTCGTGGGCAGGTTGCTGGCTCATCTCGCCGAGACGGTCAAGGCAGCGCTTCGTCGCGAGCTCGTAATCTATGGCCTGTGGTCAGCCGGCGGCCTTCTCGTGCTATTCGCGGCCGGGTACGCGCTGGACGCGCTCTACACTTTCCTGATGTTCCGATGGGGCGGAGTCGCAGCTAGTCTGGCTGTCGCCGCAGCCCTCCTTCTGAGCGCCGTCGCGGCAGTTTTGGCGGGTTATCTCATCTCGAGAACGCCGTCCGAGCCGATCATCGATCGCCTGCAAGATTCATTGGAACGGTCGCCGACCGCGAAACGCCTCGACCGGTCGAAGAAATTGATGGCGCCAACCATCGGCGGCGTATTCGCCGGCGCGGTTGCCGCCATGGCAACACTTTTCATGCTGCGCCGTGCTCCGCCCTCTCGCGACAATCTTCCAGACGCAGGCACGAAGCCCGGGGCCTATTCAGACAGGCGTCGATAGGCCGATCACCGTTCCCCGTGCAGCGGAGAGCACCTTGGAGCGCATTGCGATCATTG
The DNA here is from genome assembly GCF_001557075.1 of Methylobacterium sp. CCH7-A2. NCBI lineage: Bacteria > Pseudomonadati > Pseudomonadota > Alphaproteobacteria > Hyphomicrobiales > Methylobacteriaceae > Methylobacterium > Methylobacterium sp. CCH7-A2. Next base: position 13,150 of record NZ_LSKN01000063.1, on the reverse strand, counting down.
GCGCGACCGGGCTGATCGGAACGAGCATCGGCGCTTCATTGGTGTCGCGCGGTTTCCATCGTGTAAAGGTAGCGCGGCATGTCGAGGGAAACGCGCTGAGCCAATCCGGTGTCGTTTGGAAGGCGGCCGATGTCGGGCGCACGAGCCGGGTCGAATGGGCGGTTCCCGACCTCACTCCGGGCACTGGCAGCCACTATCTGCCTTCGCCGCCACCTTCAACCCACGACGGGATCTGCCGCTGCGCTATACCAACGGCTCCGCGCCAGATCCCGTCTCCACCCCGGTTAACAGGCCACAGCCTACCGCCGGAGCGAACTCCGCGCTGGATAGAAACTGTGACGTTGCCCCCAGTTTTTATCCAGCGCTGAGTTCGTTTTTGGCGGGTTTGAGCCTGCCCCCGGCGCATTTCGAGGTCGAGGTCACGGAAACGGTCTTCCTGGCGCGTCGCACGGCGACGGCGTCCTTCATCCTGAGCGAGTTGCACAAGGCCGGCGTCTCCATCGCCCTCGACGATTTCGGGACGGGCTTCGCCTCGCTGATCCACCTCAAGCAGTTCCCGGTCGACCACATCAAGATCGACCAGAGCTTCGTTCAGAACCTCACCTGCGACGACGGCGACGCCGCGATCGTCTCGGCCATCGTGAATCTCGGCCACGCCATGGGCATTCACGTGACCGCGGAAGGGGTCGAGAACACCGAGCAGATGACGCGTCTGCGCGAAGCCGGCTGCGATTTCGCCCAAGGCTACCTGTACGCGAAACCCCGCCCCGGCGCCGAGGTGCCGAAGACCATTCAGGATTGGCCCCTGCGCCAGATTCACGGCGCCGCTGGCGCCGACAAGAGCAGATACGCCCGCAACCTGCGCTGATGCCAGGTGACCGACTGCGCAGCCGATCGGAAGGCCGCCCTGTCGGGGCTGTGAGCGAAGCGAAGTGGCATGGGAAAAAATGGCGGAGGGAAAGGACTCATCCTCTAACTCTCTGATAAGCCATGGCGAATCGCCCACAACTCCCGCCCACCTCCGAGCATTTCCTCGTATGCGCAGATTTGCCCGAGTGCAACGAAAGACAGGTGATTTCTACCAATAGACTCCGTGTCGACGGAATTTGGGCGGCAAGAACGAGGGTAGCCGTGGTTTATAAGACATGCCCGCGATTGTCGGATATTGCGGTGTTGCCAGGGCGGTGAGTTCACGCAGCCTGGCGATCCGGCTTTCTGTGCTTGGATGCGTCCGCAAGAGAGACGGCTCGGGAATGCGTCGGCCGGGAAGAAAAATTTCTTCCCAGAACCTTCCGACACGGCGTTCGAGTTTGCTCAGCGCTCTCATGAGACCCTCCGGGTCGCCGGTCAGCTCCGCCGCCGCGCGATCTGCGTCATACTCGCGGGTGCGCGACAGGCCGAGCTGCACGAGCGCCATCAAGGTGGGCGCGAAGATGAGAAGCGCCACGATATGCCACGGAACATAGACCGCGCCCGCGAAAATAAGAGGTAGGTTGAGGAGCAGCAGGAATTGTCCAAGCCAACTCGCGATGGAAACCAACCGTGACATCATATCTGCCAATCCCATGATCCACAGGTCGCGGTTCGCGATGTGGCCAACTTCGTGAGCCAGGACGCCGACGAGTTCGCGACCGTCGAGGAGTTGAAGCAGTCCATCGGTGACGCAGATTGTACTGTCTTCCGGACTGCCCATCGCGAAGGCGTTCGGCAACGGGCTCGATACGCGATAGAGCTTCGGCGCGCGCGGCAAATCGGCACGTCGCGCAAGTTCCGCTATTCCTGCGACAAGGCCGGGCGCATCACGTCCCGTTATGCGCTCCGCCTGATATGCGGACAGCAAGAAGTCTTGCGGCAGATTGGGAACAAAAATCAGACCCGCAACCATTCCGAAGGCAAGCAGCAGCCCGACCTCCGCGCCGACGACCGCTGTCATGGACACCCAGGCGATCATCGCCATAAGGCCAAGCAAGAGCGCGGATTGGACGAGATTGATAAATCGATGCCTCGTCGAGACAGCGGGCATTTCCGGCTCCTATCGCGGTTCGCCGAGTGTGATCTTGAGGCTCTTGCGCTGATCGCCGCGCCGGATGTGCAATTCAACCTGATCCCCGGGGCGATGCGCTTCGAGCGCTGTGATCAGGTCAGCCGCTTCATCAACTCTAGTCGCTCCAAGGCCGATTATCCGGTCGCCGACTACAATGAGCCCATCGCCGCTAATGCGGGCGGGCACCAGTCCCGCACGGGCAGCGGGGCCGTCAGGATCGACTCCGAGGACCGGGACGCCGGAGGAGCCATCCTGCGCGAGCATCGCGTCGACCCTGGGATCGAATAAGATGCCGTGTCGTGGTGGTGCATAGCTGCCGCGAGCGATGAGCTGTGGCACCACCCGGTTGACCGTATCGACGGGAACCGCAAAGCCGATTCCCGCACTGCCGCCGGATGGACTGAAAATGGCCGTATTGACGCCGATCAGACGCCCCGCGCTGTCGATCAGAGGGCCACCGGAGTTTCCGGGGTTGATTGCCGCGTCCGTCTGGATCAGGCCCCGTATCGGGAGACCGTTTTCGCCCGGCAATTCGCGGCCAAGGGCCGAGACAATTCCGGTCGTCATCGTCCAGTCGAGGCCGAACGGATTGCCGATGGCGAACACGCTTTGACCGACACGTAGATCGTTGCTGGCTCCGATGGGGATCGGCGGTGGTCGACCCGCACCAACACCGATGTGCAGGACTGCCAGGTCGTGCTCGGGTGCGCGCCCCACCAGACGCGCGGCGAAGGCACGGCCATCAGCCAACCTGACGACTGCCCGGCTTGCACCAGCGATAACATGGTTGTTCGTTACCACATGACCGAGTTCGTCCCAGACGAATCCTGAACCGTTCCCGCGCGGAACGTCATAGGCGTTCCGGGTCCAGGGATCCACTACACGCTCGGCCGTCGTGATGAAGACGACACTGTCTCGAGCGGCATTGAAAACCGTGATGGTGCTTTGTTCGAACGCCGCCAAGTCGCCGCGCGGAGCGACGGCGCGCGGTTCGGCAAACCGACCCAGCACAACGCTCTGAATGATAGGAAAGCTCTGCCACACAATTATGATAAGGAGTGCGGCAGAGGTTGCCGAAATAAGTCGAATGAAAAAGGTTCGGTTCATTGACCGCCATCCGCATTTTCAGTAGGGAGCTGTTCGCGCCGGTCCTGATCGCGCACCAGCCAGTGGACAGCGCCCAGTGCAAGAGCCGCGCCCGCGAGTGCGGCAATCTTTGCCGGCTCCGTCTCGCCGAGGTCCAGGATGATGAATTTGCGCGCGATGGCGAGGAGCGCGATCAGCACGATCGTGCGGACTTGGAGGATCCCGAAGCTGCGTTCGGTCGCAACAAGAAGGGAGCGCTTGAACTCGAGCGCGATCACCACGGTGAAGATCATTCCGAACACCACCTGGAAGGTGGCGTAATCGAGCGTATCGAACGCTCCCAAGACCAACCGGTTCACGACCTCGCGCATCAGCGCCCAAACCGACGCCACGACGATAACCGCAATGATGGCGCTGAGGACGAAAATGACGACCTGTTCGAACTTCTCGTAGAGCGTCATCGCCGACCATTGTTCACGGGTTAGCCCGGATCGTTTCAGGTCTTTCATCATTCCCCCTCGAAAGCCGCCCCGGAGAAACAGGCTCCCCGGGGCTCACCAGACGGCGTGATATCAAACGGAGCTGAGCGGACGCCGCAAACCGGCGACACCCAATGTGGCAAATCAGCCGTTCTTGACCTCGATGCGCTTGACCTTAGCCTGCGCCTCGGGGGTTTGGGGTAGCTTGATCGTTAGAACCCCGTTCTTGAAGGATGCTTGCGCCTTTTCGCCATCCACACCGGGGGGGAGCGGAATTGTGCGGTAGATCGCGCCGTAGCTGCGCTCGGAGAGATAGTATCCTTTCTTCTCCTCCTGGCGCTCGATCTTCTTCTCCCCCTTCACAGTCAACATGTCGTCGTTGACCGTCACCTCGATGTCCTTCATCTCGATGCCAGGCAACTCGATCGACACTTCGATCGTCTTGTCGGTCTCAACCACGTCGGATTTCGCCTCGCCACTGCCAAAGGGCCATTCGAAATGACCGACCCGGTTCCAGAAACTCTCGAACACATGGTTCATATCTCGCTGGAGCGTCGCGATCGGGTTGCCTTCGCTGCTTTTGGATTCTGGCGCGCCGTCCTTGCGCGCCCAGGGAATGAGGTCTTTAATCTGCATGATATGGTCTCCTTTGGTTTTCAGGCGCCACCGCGTTCGTTGCGGTGCCAGCGCGCACCGTCGGGAACCTCGGGCGCCTTGCGTTCGCCAGACAGCGTCAGGACGTGGTCTTTGACCGAAATCTCGATATCGCCCGGTTCGATACCCGCAAGTTCAGCGGTGACGGCAACGGCCTCAGAGCCTTGCCACACATTCACCGCCGGGAACGCTGCGCGGGACGGCGGCCAGAAACCGCGGTCCAGATCGCGCATCATGGAGCGCATCAGCGCAAAAGGATCGCTGCGGCGCAGATATGACGGATAGAGCATTGCTGGCCTCCTGTAGCTGATCGATGCCCGAACCGACGTCCGGTCGGGCAACCTGGCCGGCCGGACGTCGGTTCGGAGACCGCCCATCAAGATAAGCCGTTCCATTTATTGTGCAAGCATATATGCTGCGTGCGTTGCACCTTGGATAGAGGGCAGTCTAACCTGTTTGTCATGCAGCCGGAGGAAGAATACCCATGATCGCTTCGGACATCGGGCTGATCGGGACGACGATCCACCGTGTCGCGCAGCTCATCCAGCAGCGGATCGACAACGAGATCGGCGATAGCGGCCTGACTCGCCTGTCCTGGATGGCGGCGGCACACGTCGAGGATTCGCCCGGGCTGACCATCGGCGATCTGGCCGGGCGGCTGGAGGTAGGCCGAGCCACTACGGGCCAGCTCGTCGATCGCATGGTCAAGGGCGGTTGGGTCGAGCGGTCGCCGTCACAAAGCGACCGGCGGTTGCAGATCGTCACGGTAACCCCAAAGACTAGGGCGATGCTGGATGAACTCGCGCCCCGGCAATCGGCGTTAGAAGATGAAATCCTGCAGGATTTATCCCCGGACGAACGGCGCGTCCTGCTTGTGCTGCTCGAGCGGATCCGGATGCGGCTGATGCAGAGGCAAGGCTGATCGGCATGGAGAAGAGAACCGAATACAACATCTGGTACTGGATCGTCGCCTTCTTTGCGATCCTCCTCATCCAGAACCTGATCGCCGGCTGGCAGTCGGTCGCCCCCATCACCTACAGCCAGTTCGAGACCTACCTAAACGATGGCAAGATCGCCTCGGTTGCGGTCGGATCAGACGCGATCACCGGCACGTTCAAAGAGCCGATTGGCGGCAAGCGACAGTTTATCACCACAATCGTAAATCCCGCGATCCTGGCGCGGATCGACCGCTCGGGGGTGGAGATCACCGGGGTTCCGCAGAATACGCTGATCGGCACGATTCTGTCCTGGGTGGCGCCCGCGCTCGTCTTCTTCGGAGTCTGGATGCTCCTATTCCGAAAGTTCGCCGAGCGGCAAGGCTTTGGCGGCTTCATGCAGGTCGGCCGCAGCAAGGCCAAAGTTTACATGGAAAAGGAAACCGGCGTCAGTTTCGCTCACGTGGCCGGCGTGGACGACGCCAAGGCCGAGCTGGAGGAGGTGGTGGAGTTCCTCAAGAACCCGGCCGAATACGGAAAGCTGGGCGCACATATCCCCAAAGGTATATTGCTCGTTGGGCCGCCGGGCACCGGCAAGACGCTTCTCGCGCGCGCGGTGGCGGGTGAGGCGGGCGTGACCTTCTTTTCGATCTCGGGATCAGAGTTTGTCGAGATGTTCGTGGGCGTCGGTGCCGCACGGGTGCGCGACCTGTTCGAGCAGGCCCGGAAATCCGCCCCGGCGATCATCTTCATCGACGAACTCGACGCTCTTGGGAGGGCGCGCTCCTCCGGCCAGATCGCCGGTGGCCATGATGAGCGTGAGCAGACGCTGAACCAGCTTCTGACCGAGCTCGACGGCTTCGATCCTTCGGTCGGCATCGTGCTCCTGGCCGCGACGAACCGGCCCGAGATCCTCGATCCGGCGCTCCTGCGGGCGGGCCGCTTCGACCGGCAGGTGCTGGTGGACCGGCCCGACAAGAAGGGGCGCATCCAGATCCTCGGCGTGTACATGAAGAAGGTGAAGCTCGCCCCCGATGTGGATGCTGAAAAGGTCGCGGCGCTGACCCCGGGCTTCTCCGGGGCCGACCTCGCCAATCTGGTGAACGAAGCCGCCTTGCTCGCCACACGGCGGAAGGCCGAGGCGGTGACGATGGACGATTTCAACAATGCCGTCGAGCGCATCATCGCGGGGTTGGAAAAGAAGAACCGCGTTCTCAATCCGCGCGAACGCGAGATCGTAGCGCACCACGAGATGGGGCACGCGCTGGTGGCGATGGCTCTGCCGGGGTTAGACCCGGTGCACAAGGTCTCGATCATACCGCGCGGGATTGGCGCGCTCGGCTACACTATCCAGCGCCCGACCGAGGACCGCTTCATGATGACGCGGGAGGAGCTGGAGAACAAGATCGCAGTCCTGCTTGGCGGGCGCGCGGCCGAGAAGATCATCTACAATCATGTCTCGACCGGGGCGGCCGACGATCTGGTCAAGGCTACCGATATCGCCCGCGCCATGGTCGCGCGGTACGGGATGGACGAAGACCTCGGGCATGTCAGCTACGACACCGATCGGCCAGGCTTTCTCGGCACCGGCGACCAGTCGTCGTGGCTGAACCGCCGCTACAGCGAGGCCACTGCCGAGCGGATGGACCTGAAGGTGCGCGACATCGTGGATGGCGTGTTCAAGCGCACCCTCTCGCTTCTCGAAGCCAACCGGGCGCTGCTCGAGCAATCGGCGCAGGATCTCCTGCTACGAGAGACACTGGACGAGCCCAATCTTGTGGCAATTGGTTCCAAGGTGAAAAGAACGGAAGCGGTCGCTGCGTGACACTGTCACTGGCGCAGATGATTGGCGGACAACCCTGACTGGATAATGAAAACGGAGAAGACGAATGGCAAACGGAGCTTGCGATATTTGTGGTCGCCCGGCGACGGCGCGCGTGCGCGCCTCGGTGAACGGCAGGGTTCAGAACATGGAGCTTTGCGACCAGCATTACAGCGAAATGGCGCGCCGGTCGGGGCGCAGCGCCTCGCCGCTGGAGTCCCTGTTCGGACGGCGTTCCCTTCTTGACGAATTCTTCGGCGAGAGCGGTTTCGGCAGCCTCTTTGGTGACAGTCCGCTGCGAGGCGGCACGCTCGGCTCTATGGGTGATGGCGATGACGCTGTCGTCGACGCCACTGTCGGCGAGGGCGCGCCGCGGCGTGGATCGCGGCGCGGCGGCGGACGCACCATCGCCGACCGGCTGAGCGAACAGGGCAACAAGCTCCTGCAGGATGCAGCACAGAAGGCCGGGGAATTCGGGCGCAGCGAGGTCGATACCGAACATCTGCTTCTGGCATTGACCTCGTCTGACGTCGTCAAGACGATCCTGGAACAGTTCAAGGTCGATGTGGACGATCTGCGGCGCCAGATCGAGAAGGAAGCGAAGCGTGGAGACGCCAAGACGGAAGGCGAAATCGGTGTTAGCCCGCGTCTCAAGGACGCGCTGAACCGGGCCTTCATCGCCTCGAACGAGCTTGGCCATTCCTATGTCGGGCCGGAACATCTGCTGATCGGGCTCGCCGAAGAGGGCGAAGGCCTCGCGGCGGCGATGCTGCGCAAGCTGGGGTTGACGCCGCAGGCGCTTCGCCAGCAGGTGACGAAGGTGGTCGGCAAGGGAGCCGAGGAAGGCCGCGTCGAGACTCCGTCGAACACCCCCGATCTCGACCAGTTCAGCCGAGACCTGACGAAGCTCGCCCGCGATGGCAAGCTCGATCCCGTCATCGGCCGCGCCCGCGAGATCGAGACGACGATCGAAGTGCTGGCCCGCCGGAAAAAGAACAACCCGGTGCTGATCGGCGAGCCCGGCGTGGGCAAGACCGCCATCGTCGAGGGACTTGCACAACGGATCGTCGCGGGCGAAGTGCCCGAGGCGCTGCGCGACAAGCGGCTGGTCGAGCTCAACATCAACTCGATGGTGGCCGGGTCGAAGTATCGCGGCGAGTTCGAGGAGCGAGTCCAGAAGATCCTCAAGGAGATCACCGAGGAGAAGGACAGCCTGATCCTGTTCATCGACGAGATGCACACCATCGTCGGCGCCGGCCAGGGCGGTGGCGAAGGTGGTCTCGACATCGCCAACACCTTCAAGCCGGCGCTGGCGCGGGGCGAGCTGAACCTGATCGGCGCGACGACGCTCAACGAGTACCAGAAATACATCGAGAAGGACGCGGCGCTCGAGCGACGGTTCCAGCCGGTTTATGTGGACGAGCCCACGGTCGCACAGACGATCATGATTCTGCGCGGGCTGCGCGACACGCTCGAAAGCCACCACAAGGTGACGATCACCGACGAGGCGATCATCGCCGCCGCGGAGCTTTCGGATCGCTATATCACCGGTCGCTTCATGCCCGACAAGGCGATCGACCTGATCGACCAGGCCGCGGCGCGGGTGAAGATCTCGGCCACTGCGCGGCCCGTGGACGTGCAGGAGCTCGAAGCCGAGGTCGCGCAGATCAAGCGCGAACAGGACTATGCCGCAGCCCGCAAGCAATTCGACCGAGCAGCGGAACTGAAGAAGGAACTCGAGCAGAAGCAGAAGGAGCTTGACGAGCTTCTGGAGATCTGGAAGCGCGACCAGGCTTCGGCGACCGCCGAGGTGCGCGCCGATCATGTCGCGCAGATCGTCTCCAAGATCACCGGTGTTCCGGTCACGGAGCTGACCGCCGAGGAGAAGGACAAGCTCCTGAAGCTCGAGGAGAAGCTGCACGAGCGCGTCATTGGCCAGGAAGAAGCGATCCGCGCCGTGGCCGATGCGGTGCGCCTGGCGCGTGCGGGTCTGCGCGAAGGTTCTGGTCCGACCGCGACCTTCCTGTTCCTCGGGCCGACCGGGGTTGGCAAGACGGAACTGGCCAAGACGCTCGCCGAGGTAATCTTCGGCGATCAGGACGCGCTGATCCGTATCGACATGTCGGAGTATGGCGAGCGCCACTCGGTTGCCCGGTTGGTTGGCGCACCTCCGGGCTACGTCGGATACGACGAAGGCGGGCAGCTGACGGAGAAGGTGCGCCGTCGGCCCTACTCGGTCGTGCTCCTCGACGAGATCGAAAAGGCGCATCCCGATGTCTACAACATCCTGCTTCAGGTTTTCGACGATGGCCGCCTGACAGATGGCAAGGGCCGGGTGGTGGACTTCACTAACACCATCATCATCGCCACCTCGAACCTCGGTTCGGACATCATCCAGCGCAACCTCACGAAACGCGGCAGCAGGGAGTTCGACGAGGCCAAGCAGAAATCCGAACTGATGGAGGTGTTGCGCGGTCATTTCCGGCCAGAGTTCATCAACCGGATCGACGAGATCATCGTCTTTCATTCGCTGAATCAGTCGGAGATCCGCCAGATCGTCGAGTTGCAGCTCAACCGGGTGAAGCGGACCGCCCTTACCCAGGGCGTCGAACTCGAATTCGACGTGAGCGTCGTGGATCACTTCGGCGCGGTCGGCTTCCGCCCCGAATTCGGCGCCCGCGAGCTGCGCCGGCTGATCCGGTCGGAGTTGGAGACCGAGTTGGCCCGCGAGATGCTCTCCGGGCGGATCGAGGATGGTGACAAGGTCCGCGTCGCCTGGTCGGAAGACGAACAGAGGGTCGTGTTCGAAAAGATTGTAAAGGACACCGGTGACGACAGCCCGGACGATCAGGCCAAGGCCGGGATCGAGGAGCCCAGCGAAGTTGCCGAAAACAAGACGGACGTTCCGAAGCCCAGCGTTGGGGATGAGGTGCAGTCCAAGGACGACAAGTCCGCCGAGTGACAGCGCAAAAGACTGGCCCGGCGCGATATCGGTCGCGCCGGACCATCTCTTCGGAGAGTTATAGGAAGGTCCACGGCATGAACGTCATTAGATCATTCCGCAATCTCGACCGGCACGGCCAACAGCGCGCGCCTGAGGTCATCGAGGAAGAGGTGCGGCAACTTGAACCGCACCTTGCGCGCTTTCGCGAGGATCTGGTCCGGCTCGAAGTCGTTGCCTCGCAGACGAGGGGCAAGAAGCGCATCAAAGTCAGCCTGCGCCTGCAACTGCCGTCGGGCGTGATCGCGGCGCGGGAAGAGGGATTCGAGATCGAGCCTGTCCTGCGCAAGGCCTTTGCCGACCTGCGCCACCAGGTCGATCGGCATGTGGCGCGCCTCAAGCACGAGCCTGAATACAAGCGTCCCGCCCGCCGGCGCCGGATCGGCGCCCCGCTGCCGCCCGCGCGGGATGCGGCGGAAGCGGACCGGCGCCAGCTCTTCTTTGACCTGATCGAGGATCATCTCGATACGATCTATGACACCGTCAGGCGCGAGTTGACCTATCTCGAATGCAGCGGATCGGTACCGGAGGGATATCTGAGCGTTCGCGGTCTCGTCGATGCGACGATCCTCAAGGGGCTGGCCCGCTTCGAGGATCGGCCTTCGGAGTTTTCCGTCGGCGACTGGCTGAAACGGCTGGCTTTTGAGACCATCGAGGAAGAATCCCGCGCCGCCCGCCGCGCCGTGCCTGAGGATGCCGCCTCCATCGAGGCGGAACCCGAGGCCCCGGCGGAGGATCCGACCGAGGCGGATCAGGCGATGTTCGAGTTCTACCAGCCCGACGAAGTGCTGATGCTGGAGGACCTCCTCGCCGACGACGGCGGCACAGACCCCGAGAGCCAAGCGGATCGGCATAAGATCGCCATGGTGCTGCACCGGGCAATCGCCGATCTTCCGTCGGTCGAACGCCGCGTTCTCTATCGGCTCCACCTCGACAACGCTACGATCGCGGAGACGGCAGACCTTTTCGGCCTGACCGAGACAGTGGTCGCCGAGATCGCAGAAAATGCGGGCGCGACACTACGCGCGAGGCTTGCCGAAGCCGGGTTGGTCAGAGATCCATCAGGCCGCGCGCCCATCGAACGGGAAATCGCTCATACGCGGCGTCTGCCTCAGCCGATCGAGGATCGCCGCCGCGTGGCCGCCGCCCTAACCGGCGAGGAGGCCGGCTCCGACACCTGACATGGAACTGAATAGGAGATCGACCAATGACCATAGCCTCTGAAAACCCGACTGATAAGATGCAGGACATGCTGTGCAGCCTGTCCCGGAATTGGTGGGCATTCGTGTTACGCGGCGTGCTCGCATTGATCATCGCAGTGCTAGCCTTCGTCATGCCTGCGGAAGCGCTTCTGGCGCTCACGCTGGTCTTCGGCGCGTTCGCCTTTGCCGACGGCGTGTTCGGCCTCGTCGCCGCGATACGTAACATCCGCAAGGGCAAACGCTGGGGCTGGCTGATGTTCAGCGGCATTCTGGGCATCGCCACGGGCGTCGTCGTGGTTGTCTCGCCTTTTGTCGCGACGCTTGTGCTTGCGACATTCCTCTGGGCCAGCATCGCATTCTGGTCCGTGTTCTCGGGTGCCCTCGAGATCGCGGCAGCGATCCGCCTGCGAAAGGAAATCAACGGCGAAATCTGGCTGATCCTGAGCGGCCTTCTCTCGGTCGTTCTCGGTGTCGTCGTGACCTGGATGCTGCTGACGCGCCCGGTCGAAAGCTTCCTCGCGCTCGGCTGGCTGATCGGCTTCTACGCCGCGGTCTTCGGGGTGATGATGATCCTCCTCGGGCTACGGCTTCGCAAGGCGGATCGTTCGGACGGTGCGGCCTTCGATGACGCTCCCCCATCGGCAAAGGCGTGAGGTGCCCTGTGGTGGATGACGGGCGACTTGCCGGCGAGGAGGACGATTTCACCCGATGGGACGAAACGATCTTCGAGCGTTGCCTGGGGGCCGGCTTCAATCCCTTCGGCAGCGGACCGACGCCGATCTTCTTGCGGGACAGGGATCATACGCAGCGTAGAGACAAGCACAGACCACATAAGGATCGTGAAAATGCGCGGCCATAACCGCCCACCGTTTCCGCCGAAAATTCCCGGAACCGATCTGCCAACCTGGGACATGCCGACGGCGATCATCTACCGTCCGGCCCGTTCCGCGATGACATCGGCGCCTCGGCCCAACTACTGGGTTCTCGAATTCGAGCCGTCGCGTCCGCCGCAGATCGAGCCGCTGATGGGATGGACTGCAAGCGACGATCCCTATCGCCCGATCCGGCTGAAGTTCCCCGATCGTGACAGCGCTGTGGACTTCGCTGAGCGGCAGGACTGGCGATACGTCGTGCGCGAGGAAGCCGCGCCGTCACGGATGGCGAACCGATGGACGGGAGAAGCGCACCATCGGCTGTACAGGGGCGCCGATGCCCCGGGCGCCTTCCGCATCCCGTTCCGCACCGATCGCGGCAGCGCCGATCTCCGCGTCTCGCGCGCTGTCGCGCAGGAAGGCGCGACCGACCTGTCCGCCAGCGACCGCGAGACGTTCGATCCGGTCCTCGAAGCCTCGCTCGAATCCTTCCCGGCTTCGGATCCCCCGGCCTGGACGGGTGTGACAGTCGCAGGGAAAAAACCGTGACGACGGGCGGGCGCAGGAGCGCGGAGGGCGTGGCATGTTCCCCTGGGCTGCCCCCGTCGCGCGCAGATACCCGCCGATCGTCGTCTGGACGGTCGTCGGGATCAGCGGCCTCGCGTTCCTCTATCAGGTAGGCCTGCCGCCGCGCGTGCTCGACCGGTTCCTGTTCGACTTCGCGCTGGTTCCGTCGCGCTTCTTCGGTCAGCTCCGCCTGATCGCGCCGTCCGACTGGGCGCCGTTTCTGACCAACATCTTCCTTCATGGGGGCTGGCTTCACGTCATCCTCAACATGTGGACGCTCTGGATCGTCGGCCCGGCCGTGGAGGACCGGCTCGGGCCGGCGCGGTTCGCGCTGTTCTATCTCTTCTGCGGCGTGGCCGCGGGGCTCGCCCATGCCCTGGCCAACCCCGACTCGGTCGTGCCCGCCCTCGGGGCTTCCGGCGCCATTGATCCCCCCCCGTTGAATTGGTCCACCCTGAAGTATGTCTTTTGGCAGACAGGAGGACCGC
>NZ_LSKN01000062.1:0-56109 GCF_001557075.1 Methylobacterium sp. CCH7-A2 | reverse complement strand
CCGTCCTCGCCGCCGGTGAAGCGCGGCGTCTGCAGCGAGAAGAAGAACACCATCTGGGCCAGCGCCAGGGTGATCATCGCGAAATAGATGCCCTGCCGGCGGATGGCGAGCGAGCCGAAGACGAGGCCGAGCAACGCGGCGACGCAGGTGCCGGCCAGGATCGCGAATTCCGGGTTGAAGCCCCAATGCTTGGCCGCATAGGCGCAGACATAGCTCGCCATGCCGAAATAAGCGGCGTGACCGAAGGAGAGCAGGCCGCCATAGCCGAGCAGGAGGTTGAAGGCGAGCGCGAACAGCGCAAAGCACAGCACCTTCATGACGAAGACGGGGTAGGCCACGAAGGGTGCGATCACCAGCGCGATCGCGATACCGATCATGACGTTGCGGTGCAGGCTCGCCGTGCTGCGCTCGGCAGCGGCGTGCGCCACGGAGCCATCGGCGGGGAGGACTTCAGCCATGAGCGGCTCCTTCGAAGCGAAGCGGCAGCGAGGCCGTGATGACGAGAGGCGCGTGCATCAGGTGGCGCGCCCGAACAGGCCGGCCGGCTTCACCAGCAGCACCAGCACCATGATGATGAAGATGACGGTGGCGGAGGCCTCCGGGTAGAACACCTTGGTCAGGCCCTCGACCAGCCCGAGGCTGAAGCCGGTGACGATGGCGCCCATGATCGAGCCCATGCCGCCGATCACCACGACCGCGAAGACGACGATGATCAGGTCGGCGCCCATGTTGGGGTTGACCGAGTAGATCGGTGCGGCGAGCACGCCGGCGAAGGCGGCGAGCGCCACGCCGAAGCCATAGGTCAGCGTCACCAGCAGCGGCACGTTGATGCCGAAGGCCTGGGTCAGCGTCGCGTTCTCGGTGGCGGCACGCAGATAGGCGCCGAGCCTGGTCTTCTCGATCATGAACCAGGTCGCGAGGCAGACCGCGAGCGAGGCGACGACCACCCAGGCGCGATAGGTCGGCAGGAACATGAAGCCGAGATTGTAGCCGCCGCGCAGCGTGTGGGGAATCTGGTAGGGCAGGCCGGACGCACCGTACTGGTTGCGGAACAGGCCCTGGATGATCAGGGCGAGGCCGAAGGTCAGCAGGAGCCCGTAGAGATGGTCGAGATGGGCGATCCGCGACAGGAATAATCGCTCGATGATCACCCCGGTGAAGCCGACGATCACCGGCGCCAGCAAGAGGGCCGCCCAATAGTTCACGCCGAGATAGTTCAGGCACATCCAGGCGACGAAGGCGCCCATCATGTACTGCGCACCATGGGTGAAATTGATGATGTTGAGGAGGCCGAAGATCACCGCCAGCCCGAGGCTGAGGATGGCGTAGAACGAGCCATTGATCAGGCCCAGCAGAAGCTGGCCGAACAGGGCTTGCGGCGGAATGCCGAAGATTTCAGTCATGCCGGTCAAACCCCGAGATAGCCGTGCAGCTTGTCGATGTCGGCGTCGAGCTGCTCATTGGGGATCATGTCGATCACCTTGCCCTGCTCGACGATATAGTGCCGGTCGGCGACGGTCTGGGCGAAGCGGAAGTTCTGCTCGACCAGGACAATGGTGAAGCCCTTCTGCTTGAGCATCCGGATGGTCGCGCCGATCTGGTCGATGATGACAGGCGCGAGGCCCTCGGTCGGCTCGTCGAGCAAAAGGAGGTTGGCGCCGGTGCGCAGGATGCGGCCGATCGCCAGCATCTGCTGCTCGCCGCCGGAGAGCTTGGTGCCCTGGCTCTTCAGCCGCTCCTTGATGTTGGGGAAGAGTTCGAAGATCTGCGCGACCGAAAGCCCGCCCGGCTTCACCTGCGGCGGCAGCATCAGGTTCTCCTCGACCGAGAGCGTCGAGTAGATGCCGCGCTCCTCCGGGACATAGCCGAGGCCGAGCCTTGCGATGGTGCGCGAGGGCAGCGAGATCGTCTCCTGGCCGCCGAAGCTGACCGAGCCCTTGCGCTTGCCGATCACGCCCATGATCGACTTCAGTGTCGTGGTCTTGCCGGCGCCGTTGCGCCCGAGCAGCGTCACCACCTCGCCCTCGCCGACCTCGAGATCGATGCCGTGCAGGACATGGCTTTCGCCATACCAGGCCTCGAGGCCGCGCACGCGCAGCAGGGGCCTTGTTCCGGCCTGCGCCTTGCGCTCCAGCACAGCTTCAATGGCCATGGCCGACTCCCGATCCGATATAGGCCTCGATCACGCGCGGATCCTTCGAGACGGTGGCGTAGTCGCCTTCGGCAAGGACCTGGCCGCGGGCGAGCACGGTGATGCGGTCCGACAGCGACGCCACGACCGAGAGGTTGTGCTCGACCATCAGGATGGTGCGGTTCTTCGAGACCTTGCGGATCAGCGTCGCGATCCGGTCGATGTCCTCGCGGCCCATGCCGGCCATCGGCTCGTCGAGCAGCAACATCTCCGGATCGAGCGCTAGCGTTGTCGCGATCTCCAGCGCACGCTTGCGGCCATAGGAGAGCTCGACGGCGGTCAGCGACACAAACGGGGTGAGCCCAACGGCGTCGACGAGAGCCTTTGCCTCGTCGTCGAGCTTCTTGAGCACGCGCTCGGAGCGCCAGAAGTCGAAGGAGTCGCCGCGCTTGCGCTGCAGCGCGATGCGGACATTGTTCATCACGCTGAGCTGCGGGAACACCGCCGAGATCTGGAACGAGCGCACCAGGCCGAGCCGTGCGATCTCTGCCGGCTTCTGCCGCGTGATGTCGCGCCCGTTATAGACGATCGACCCGCGCGTCGGCGCGAGAAACTTGGTCAGGAGATTGAAGCAGGTCGTCTTCCCGGCGCCGTTCGGCCCGATCAGCGCGTGGATCGTGCCGCGTCTGACGCTGAGATCGACCCCATTGACTGCTGTGAAGCCGGCGAATTCTTTCGTCAACCCACGTGTATGAAGGATAGTATCGTAAGAGCAACCATCATGTGCAGAAGCGTGTCGCCGCAATTTTTGCTCCTGTTGCACCGCGTTCATTTTCAGATTTTCTGATCAATTCAGTTGAATTGCAGCATCATGACGTCTGCCGCATCAGGTTGATAAGAAGACTCGCGGGAAATTTGCCCTCTCGAGTCTTCTTGAGAACACTATTTCTTCAACAAGGGGCACTCGCTTTCGGCTAACGGACGGTAGGATTCTTCACCCGAGATTTCTGCCAATGTCTGGTAAAAATCGCCCCTGTATTTGGAATCCTTTTGCGCTTTCACGCGCATAAGATACGTCTTATGCATAACTCTTCCGTCTTCCCGGATTTCAACGTCTTTATTATAGAAATCATTTACAGGCATTTCACGCATTTTAGCAGCGACTGTCTTTCCTTCATCAGTGCCTGAAGCCGAAACAGCTTTGAGATAATGAAGCACTGAGGCATAAGTTCCTGCGGTAATTAGGTTTGGGATAAAGCCACCAGAGCGTTCCATGAAGCGCTTTGCCCACTTTCTAGTATCCTCATCCTTGTCCCAATAGAACGACGTGGTGAGAGTAATCCCCTCCGCGTTGTCCAGCCCAAGGCTCTCGATATCGTTGATGTAGACGACCAAGCTCGCCAAATTTTGTCCCGACTGTACGACACCAAACTCGCGAGCCTGCTTGACTACGTTCAGCAGGTCCATTCCTGACGTGGCAAGCCCGACCACCTTAGCCTTAGATGCTTGGGCCTGCAGAAGAAATGAAGAGTAGTCAGCGGACCCGAAGGGGAAGCGGACGGCGCCGGCGACTTTTCCTCCATTTGCGTTGACGAAACGGCTCGCCTCCGCCTGAAGCGAATGGCCAAATGCATAGTCGCTGGTAATGAAGTACCAGGAATCGCCCCCTTGTCGTGTCAGCTGACTCGCTGTCCCTTTCGCAAAAGAATAGGTATCGTAGCTCCACTGAGAGGTCGTAGCGGAGCAAGATTTGCCTGTAAGCTCGGTCGTGCCGGCCCCCGAGACAAGCAAGACCTTGTTTCGCGAACGCGCGATTTCCTGCGTCGCGAGCGCGACGGCGGAGCCAGCAACGTCAGTGATCGTGTCGACACCGTCAACATCGAACCACTTACGAGCCAAGGACGCAGCGATGTCAGCCTTGTTTTGATGGTCAGCCGTTATCAACGTAATCGGCTTACCTAAGACTGTACCGCCGAAATCATCTATCGCCATCTGAGCGGCGGTTACCGAGTGCTTTCCAACCAGATGGGCGAAACCGCCAGAATGATCCGTTAGAACTCCGATCTTGACTCCATCGCCGGAAATCTGCCCAACCGCTGGAGGGCATGTGGCCAAGAGAGCTGCTATGGACAGCCCTGCAACGCTCGATTTCATATCAACCTCCCTTGAGTTTATCTTGTCGCGCCTCAGACGGCGATGGCGATGCCGTCGTGGCCAGGGTCGGCCCCGCCGTCCAGTCGCTCGCCCTCAATGCGAATGCCGTGAACTGCCGCAAAGCCGAAAGTGTACGGGCTCCGAATGACTTCGTAACCTTCAGCTTCCAATTGTCGCGTAGTGCGGTAAGTAATACGATTGGAAACATCGATCACGTTGCCGGTGGCGGAGAACCGTGGTGCGCTCACCGCCTCCGTCATGGTCATACCGAAATCAAGCACATTCAGAGTTGCCTGCAGGACGCCCATCGCAATCTGAGTGGCGCCTGGCGCTCCAATGACCAGTCGAGGGCGTCCATCGCGGAAGATGATCGAGGGGCAAACTGATGTGAATCGCGACTTGCCGGGTTCGATGCTGCCGGTGCGTCCTGGTCGCGGATCAAAAACACCCATGCAGCCATTGTAGAGAAAGCCGAGACCGTCAGTGATGACGCCTGATGGCATTCCTAGAGAATGGGTCATTGTGACACAGTTCCCGTCTCGATCGACGACGGAGACGTGCGTTGTGTCTTTCGACTCGAAGCCGGAGTTCAGACGCGGCACGTGGGCGACAACACCAGCGGTAATTTCGCTCGCCATCGATTTCGCGTACTCCTTCGAGCTGAGATGCCCAATGGGAACGTCTACGAATGCGGGATCTCCAATGAGGCGATCCTTATCGATGGTGGCTCTTTTCATAGCCTCGCCAACGACGCGCAGATAAGCAGCGCTGTTGTGTCCGAGAGCTTCGAGATCGAAATTTTCGAGCATGTTGAGCATTTGGACCAACATAAGCCCCCCTCCCGGCGGGCCGTTGGTCGTGACCTCGTAGTCACGGTATGTGGCTCGCAGAGGTGAATTCCATCGAGGACGATAGGACGCAAGATCGTTGAGGCTGATCAAGCCACCCTGCTCTTCCATATCGCGAACGATACGCCTTGCCAGCTCGCCTTCGTAGAATACGTCCGCTCCGCGATCGGCGATCATTTCAAGAGTCGCGGCATAATCGGGATTCCGAACGAGGTCTCCGACGCGCTTTGGCGTTCCGTCTTCGCGGCAATATAGAGCGCGCCCCGTTGACGAGAATGAAAGCCTCGCACTTACCGACGCCCGCCCCATTGTGCCGGGGTCAGACCAGAAGAGTTCAACGTGAGGACGAACACTCCAACCGCGCTGTGCCCACTCGATAGCGGGAGCGACCACGGTCTTCCAGGGCAGGATTCCTAGCCGCGAATGAGCTTCGAAATACCCCCTCAGCGAAGCCGGGACGCAAATCGCCTGGTAACCGAGCTCATTGACTCTGTCTTTAAGAATAAATCCGTAGCCATCACGGGCTTCGCCCTCGATACGGTCCTGCCACATGCTGGCATGAGCTTGAGCAGGCGCAGGTGCATGAAAATCGAGATACTGGTGAAATCCGCTTGCCGGAAAGTATATACCGGCGCTGCCAAAGCCCGCGATACCAGTCATCAGCGGATCGACTACCCCTTGAACTAGGGCGCAGCCGATCGCCGCGTCTACTGCATTCCCGCCAGCTTCCAAAAGGATGGCGCCAGCCTCCGCAGCCTCTACCTGCGCTGCGACGATCATGGCCTTGGGTACTGGCATGGAGTGCCTCGCTTATTAAGTTGGCTCCGCAGGGAACGAACTCACCCCGCGCCGCATCACAGCGTCTTGCGCTGGATCCTGTTGCGTTTTGGCACGCTGCATTCATGCCCGTCCAATACCAATTATGTCGATATTGATGCCAGTGCGGTATCAGGTATAATCCTCTCCATGATCCATCCGTCGCTTCAAACCAAGATTCGCTACTTTCTTGCCGTGGCTGACGCGATGAGTTTTCGGAAGGCCGCTGCGCGGCTCGGCATCGCCCAGCCGGCGTTAAGTAGAAGCGTGCGCCAACTCGAAGACCATCTCGGCTTCGTATTACTCGAACGGTCTACACGGCACATGGCGCTCACCCCGGCCGGGCAGGTTCTGTTCCGAGAGGCTGCAGACGCGATGAATCGACTTGATCGAGCTTGTGCACGCGCTGCACAGGCCGCGCAGGGCCTCAGCGGTACGGTGATGGTTGGTTATTCCACATTCGCAGCGAATGGCCCGATGTCGGACATCATTATCGCGTTCCGGCGGCGCTATCCGAGCGCCCGCGTCGGCCTGCGCCTTCTCGCCTCACCCGAGCAAGCAACCGCAATCGAAGATGGAACCTTAGATCTAGGGTTCATGATGTCGAATGTCCCAACAAATTCGGCTCTGAGGATGCCGATTTCCCGGGAGCGCTTAATTGCCCTTGTTCCGTCCGACCACGCGTTCGCGACTTCAAAATCGATCCCGCTTCGACGGCTGACCTCTGTTCCAATCGTAATAGGGACGGAGGTACGATGGCGTGGCTTTAGGTTGCTCGTCGACAACATGATGCGGTCTGCGGGCTTGAGTTTAACCATTGTCGAGGAGGCTGATGACCTCCCAGTTCTACTCCAGTTCGTCCGCTCTGGATTTGGATGCTCGATCCTCGATGCATCGTTCGTCGCAACCCTTCCGCCGGGAATTAGAGCATTAGAGATCGAAGATACAACGGAGACGTTGGATATTGTCCTGGCTTGTCAGCAAAGCCATGCCTCCCCACTTGTTTCTCACTTTCTTACCGAGGCGCGGAGCCATGTCCAACTGCTTGCAGCCGGTGTGCAGATCGCTGCAGATTAGCGAGCTTTATGAAAGAGATCCCAGCAGGTACGCCCCCCCTATCGGAGGCGACACTTGCCACGAAAGTGGGGTACATATGTCTATGAGCTTTCGGTTGTCATCTTTTCTAGTTGCTGAATTACTTCTGCCTTTAGCTCGGAATTCATTTCAACCGACCCGAGAAGTTCGGTGATCCAGATTCCTTCCGCCGCCAGCCGGCAAATCATGAGCCTCGCAGCTTCGGCCACGGGGAGCGGATCCGGCTGGTTCATTCTCTGCAACTGCCGCGCCCACCGCTCTCTGATTTTCGGCTCCGCCACCATCGCGGCCAACAAGGCACGCCAAATGCTCTGGTACCGCGTCTCGCTCGCCTCAGTGGCGGTTACCTTCAGATAGGCGCGAGCCTGCCTACCATAGCCCTGGGGATCGTTCGCAATCACTTTGTTCAGAGCATTGGCTGTTGCTTCGGACACTTCATCGAACACAGCGTCCAGCAGCTTTAGCTTGCTGGGGAAATGGTACTGCAAAGCGCCCTTGCTCACTCCAGCATGCTGCGAAACCGAGTCCATTGTAACAGCCTGGACGCCTTGCTCGATGGCGATATCCGCCGCAGATTGTAAGAGCTGCGAACGCACAAGCTCGGGCTGTTTTTTTCGGCGGTGAGCCACAGACATTCCATTCCATTCCATTTCTACGGATTGTTTATTCTCACTTATAGCCCATGAGGTCCGCCCTCCCCACTCCATTCGACCGCAACCTTCGACAGCAGCCGCGCCAGGCTCGGCTCTGAAACTGCGTCGGTTGCTTCAGCAAGGCTGAACCACCTGCGGCGGCGCTGTTTGCTCTCGGACCAGTCGACCAGTGTAGCTTTCACACGGAGTGGATAGACGGTGACGCGGCAGGGGACCGCCTGCTCGTCAGCTAGCACTTTTGTGTAACTGTAGCTGCCGCAGGGCTTTGAACTGACCGCCCCAAACACGCCCGCCTCCTCTAGAGCTTCCCTGGCAGCGGTCCGATGCGGACAATACCCAGCTATGGGCCATCCCTTTGGGACGATCCAGAGCTTCCGCTCACGGGAGGTGACAAGCAAGATTCGCAGCCCCTTGGTCGGGCTCCTGCGCCAAGCGAGAGCGCCGTACTGTTCGACCACGGGCTGCGGCTCCGAGGCGTCATGCAATTGTCCGCTGGCAACGAAGGCTCTACGCATTGGAATACCCTTGAATATCTGCCTCCAGATCTTGACTGGCCCTGTTCGACGCATTCTGGCGGCCTTGCTGTGCTCTTAGTGATGACGAGACGGGGCTGATTGGCTGGACGCGTGCCCGGCACCAAATGCAGCGTATGGCTGTTATGGGCAGTCGTGCTTGGCACGAAAGGCAAACGACGCTCGGTACCCGCGATTTCATGCGGCCCTCCCGAAGTCTCCGGAAGGAGGCGAAAATATCTCCTCGCTGATCAGCGCCGCATAAACCTGCGCACCCGTCGACGCTCCTCGTACGGCCGCGCAAAAGGGAAGGGATCGCAATAGCCGTGCGGCATTGGAAAGGAGGCGCAGTGAGAAACTGCCGCTTTCTTTGGGGGTCAGTATCATGAGCACAATATCCACTGGCAGATTGTCTAGTGCGTTGTAATCGATGGGACGCGACAGCTGGGCCAAGCGCATGTATGGGCGCGTCAGACCGCCCTGCTCACCGCAAGAGATGTCCGCTTTTGCTAAGCCCCCGCCCGAGTGCGGCATTGCGATTCCCCCTACTCCGGTCGACCCCAAAGCTTCTCTTCTCAAAAGACCAGTAAGTATGACGTCTTTATCAATTTTTATATCAGTAGAAGCCTTGCTAGAAAGATAGTCTAGCAACATAAGCTTGCTGGAACTATCAACCTGGATGTCTATATTTCTTGGAGAAAGATAGTCCGAAATTCGAGCGTTCCGTTTCATTTCAGCGTCTCAGAGGTAAAAGCGGCGGCGTTGCCGCTTGAGATAACATCAATCCATCTATATGGATTTTAATTCAGCAAGTGGCGCGTCCGTTGGGACGCTGTCGTCAGGGGGCTTCAAGGTCGACAGCGCCCTCGCGTCGAGCAACTTCGACGACAGCCAGCCATCGCATTCGGCCATCATTGCCCTGGACCTCAACCCTGTCCCCTGTCGTAAGGCCCAGCAAGGCGGCACCGACCGGCGTCAATACGGATACCGCTCCAATGGAGATGTCCGCCTGCTCGGGATAAACAAGCGTCACTTTTCTCCTCGGCCCGCCTTCGGAGTCATAGACAAGCGTCGATCCAATCTGGACCGTACAGTCAGATTGATCCGCAAGCTTTGCACGGCCTAGCTTCAGTAGAAGCGCGTCTGCGAGCTCTGGTCTGATGGACAGCCATCGGGTGGTGAGCTGCGTCAATCGCTCATGATCCCGCCGATGCAGAATTATTCTGGATGTCGCCTTGCGCGTACTCATGGATCGACTCCGAACGGACGCCTTAGCGTCGCGAAGGCGGACAAGTCAAAAGAATGCTGGAATGTACAGTTCGCCCGCGACTCGGGGCGCCGAGCCGAGAGCTATGCTGACTGCGTGCTTCGTAAGAAGCACTTGTGCTCAAGAGGGTTCATGAGCTAACAATCCATCCATATTGTTTTTTTGTCAAGCAGGGCCAGCCTTTCCCTGAGAGCGAAGCTCGAACTGGCTGGGTGAGTATCGTGGATCCATATCAGTTGGCTGCCTTCATTAATGACGTTGTCACCGCCTGCGCTCTGCCCGCTGCGATCCTGTCGTTCTGGGTTCAACGTAACAATGAACGTGAGAACAAGGAGCGTGTGATCTACGAAAGCCTATCATCAAGCTACGACGAGTTCCTAAGGCTGGTCCTGCAGAATCCGGATTTGAAGCTATGGACAAAGGAAGCATCGAGGGAATTGTCCGACGAGCAGGAGGAGCGCCTTATCGTGCTCTTCCGCTTGTTGGCGTCGTTGTTCGAGCGCGCCTACCTGCTGACTTACTCCGAACAGATGACGATGGCGCAGGCTCGTCGATGGGGATCCTGGGACAACCACATGCGTCAATGGTGCCGGCGCGAAGACTTCCGCATTCGGCTGCCGCGTTTGCTGCGTGGCGACGATCCCAACTTCGTCGCTCATCTCGAACGTCTAGCGGACGAGGTGCTCAGGGACGGAAGCTAAATCATGACGGCAATCTCGCCGAGAGCCAAATCGCTATGGGCACCTGCATGGGATATCCGTCGTGACCTATTTGGCGCTTGTAGGCCTCATCCCGAAGGACGGCGCGTTTGTCCGCAGCGCCCCGGGGCAGGGAAACCTGCCGCCTTACAGGTTCGAACTGAGCACCTAATCCCTGGCGTTGGTCAGATCGGTCTTAGAGCGGTTTCTGCCTTATCGGGTTCGCGGCGGGATATCCAAATCGCGGCATGTCAGATTCTTTCGCTTTCGGAGCGAGGGAGTTGGATCATGTCGCGCGCCTACAGTCCGGATCCGGGGGATCATCGGTACCCCTCCGCCGAGGGCCACGGTCAGGCCGCTTTGAGATGAGCGTCGCGCTCTGGCCGCCAGTTCCATGGCAGAAGTTCTTGGAGGCGGTTCTGCGGGGCGTCGGCGATGCGCATGAGGACGTCGGCGAGCCAGGCCTGCGGGTCGATGTCGTTGAGTTTAGCGGTGCCGATGAGGCTGTAGATGACGGCGGCCCGCTCGGCGCCGCGGTCCGATCCGGCGAAGAGCCAGGCTTTGCGGCCGAGGCCAGCCCTCTCAGGCTTCGTTCCGCGGCATTGTTCGTGAGGCAGATTCGGCCATCGCCGAGGAAGCGGGCGAAGCCATCCCATCGCCGGAGCATGTAGTCCATGGCCTGAGCGACGGGCGCATGCCGCGAGAGCTTTGCACGATGCTCGCGCATCCATGCTTCGAGATCGGCAACGAGTAGAGCGCTGCGCTCCCGGCGAACAGCCAGGCGCTGCTCTGCCGCGATGCCGTTGATCTCGCGCTCAATGTCGAAAAGCGCGTCGATGCGGGTGACCGCCTCGAAGGCGATCGGCGAGATCGGCGCGGCGTTGCGCCCGCGCCGGCGACTCGTAGCGATATCGGCAAGTTCGAAGAACTTGCGGCGAGCGTGAGCCCAGGACAAGGCCTCGACGATCGGCCCGGGCTGACGGTCGGGCGCTAGGAGCCGGTTGTAACCGGCATAGGCATCGGCCTGTAGGATGCCTGTGAAGCTACGCAGGTGCTCATCGGGGTGATCGCCCGAGCGGTCTCGCGAAGCCCGGAACAGCACCGGCGTGTCGTCGCCATGGAGCCGTTCTGCCGCCATGACGTGGCGCTCGATCAGGGCATGGACTGGCTGCAAGGCCGCGGCGCAGGCGCCCACATGGTCGGCCAGCGTCGACAGCGGCAGATCGATGCCTTCGCGCGCATAGCGCTCGCTCTGCCGGTTCAGCGGCTGGTGCTGGCCATACTTCTCGAACAGCACCATCGCCAGCAGGTTCGGTCCGGCATGACCACGTGGGATGACGTGGAATGGCGCCGGCGGCTGGGTGATCGCCTCACACTCGCGGCAGGAGAAGCGCTCCCGCACCGTCTGGATCACCTTCCACTGGCGGGGGGACAACCTCCAGCGTCTCGGTGACGTCCTCGCCGAGCTTGACCAGCTTCAACGAGCCGCAGCGCGCGCAGCTCTCCGGCGCGGCGACGACGATGCGCTTGCGCGGCAGGTGATCCGGGAACGGCCGGCGCGCAGGGCGCTTGCGCTGGAAAGCGGCAACGTTGGTTGCCCGCGCCGCAGCCTCCGCGGCCAGTTCGTCCTCGGTGGCGTCGGCCTCCAGATCCTCGAGCTGCATCTCCATCTGATCGAGGAGCCGGGCCTTGCGCTCCGAGTGCGTGCCGTAGAGCTCGCGCCTGAGCTTCTCGATCTCCAGCTTCAGCCGCCCGATGAGTGCGTCCGTGCTGCTGCTTGCAGCCCGTTCCCGGGCGGCGGCTGCTTCGGCCTCCAGACGTGCTGCGCGCTCCGCCAGGATCATCGCATGGGCCGCGGCGAGGTCGCTCGGAAGGGCATCGGAGGCGTTCGTCACAGGGCGATGGAATCACATCCATCGCCAACCGCAAGCGCAAATCCTCATACTGTTGCAGTCGGCCGCCAGGTTCTTTGCGGCATCCGCCAGTCGATGCCTTCAAGCAGGTCGCCGCGCCGGCCGCGGAAGACGAAGAGGTGGCCGCCATGCGGATCGCGACGCAGCACCTCCTGGACCTGGAGCGCCAGGCCGGCAAAGCCCTTGCGCATATCCGTATGGCCCGTCGCCAACCACACCCGAACCCCACTCGGGACCGGGTTCATCGCCGAGGCCTCGACAGCCCGCCGGCAATCGCGATGACGCGGTCTGTCGGTGTGTCGCCGGGCAGTCGGACTGTCACGCCCCCGTCGATCGCGATCTCGATCCGATCGTCCTCTGGCACGGCTGCCAAAGCTGGACAGCCATCCGGACGATCGATATCCGGCACTGGTGCCGGAAGCGCCGCCGGCGGATCAGGAATGATCGATACGGCCGCAAACCCCGGCGGCGCTTGCCGTCCAAGCAGCCGGTCTCGCCAGCGATAGATCTGTTGAGCCTGGATGCCATGGCGCTTCGCTGTCGCGATGACGTTACCGCTGGTTGCGGCCTCCTCGACGACGGCACGCTTCTCGTCCCAGTTCCAATGCCTACGCCGTACATAGGTCTCGTCGCCCACGGCCGTTCTCCAGCACCACTGCTGGCATAGAGGCCAATCAGCGTGACGGCAGGCTGGACAGCAACTTTAGATCAAACAAGGCGGCCAACGCCGGAGGGATACGATCATCGAGGGGCGATCGGCTGCGCTCGGGCGTGCCCCACGGCCATTGGAAAACGACCACCGCCGGCCTAACCGGTATCGCCGCGCCCTTCGTGCTCGACGGCTCGATCGACCGCAACGCCTTCGGGACCTACGTCGCCAAGCTGCTGGTTCCGCAACTGGCGGCGGGCGACGTCGTCGTCATGGACAAACTCTCCAGCACAAGGGCCCGAGGGTCCGCGAGATGATCGAGGCGGTTGGCGCGACACTGCTCTACCTGCCGTCCTACAGTCCCGACTTCAACCCGATCGAGATGGCCTTCTCCAAGCTGAAAGCTCTCCTGCGAAAAGCCGCAGAGCGATCCATCCAAGCCCTGTGGGACGCCATCGGGCGCCTCATCGATCTCGTCAGCCCAAGTGAAGCCGCAAACTTGTTCGCCGCAGCAGGGTATGAGCCGGACTAAACCGAAAACGCTCGAACATTCAACCCGCACCTCTCGGCGGGGCGCATCACCTCACCGCGCAGTTTCTCGGGATCACGGGCGCCCTCTTCTGAAAAGTCCGGAATGGCGAGAGAAAGTTGGTGCTGACACCGCGCTCGCCAAGCGGCTCGGCCACGGCGCATAGAGCACCGGTGGCCTGTCTGCTCACAAGCGCGAGCGAGAGCGGTATCGTCTATATCGGCGCAGCCGACAATCGACTAAGGCAGTATGCGGAACCAAGCCCCCGCAAACCAAAGCTTG
This sequence comes from Methylobacterium sp. CCH7-A2, assembly GCF_001557075.1. Taxonomy (NCBI): domain Bacteria; kingdom Pseudomonadati; phylum Pseudomonadota; class Alphaproteobacteria; order Hyphomicrobiales; family Methylobacteriaceae; genus Methylobacterium; species Methylobacterium sp. CCH7-A2. Next base: position 42,562 of record NZ_LSKN01000062.1, on the reverse strand, counting down.
ATCCCCGACGTGCTTTAGGCTGCACCTCCCCCCTGCGCGATGACTAGGTCGCAGAGGGGCGGACTCGATCTTGTGCACTGAGCAATTACCAACGTGCTCCAAGCTGCGCCAGTCTGCGAACAGCAGGACTGAACGACGAGAGCTTGCCATCAAGGAGTCTGGATCTCATCCTCAGGGTGAACAAGCGATCTTTGGTAGGTTTCCGGCAAATAGAGAGCAACGATAAGGACTGCGACCGAAACCGCAGCCATATAGAAGGCGGGTGCGAGTTTGTTACCGGTCTGCAGTACGAGAAAGGCGCTCAAAAGCGGCGCGGTGCCGCCGAAGACCGTATAGGCGACGTTGTAACTGACCCCTGCGCCGCTCAGCCGAATGCGCGTCGGGAACAATTCCAGGAAAGCAATACCGACCGGTCCGAAGAATACACCGAGAGCACACGCGAGCAGAGCCTGCCCCAAAATGGCGTTAGCGAGGCTCCCCTCCCCCGCTAACATATAAGCGGGGATGCAGATGAGCGCGCTAATTGCCGCGCCAAGCAAAATTGTCGTCCTGCGGCCAATTTTATCAGACAGGTGCCCACCCAACAACATCGCAAAAAATGCGATTAGTAATGCCACACTGTTCGAGATTAGGGCATCGTTCCTGTTGAGCCCAACGGTCACCGTAAGATATGTTACAAAATACCCCGTCAAAGTATAAAATCCAAGACTAGAAAGTGCAGCAAGAGCAAAAGAGAAACCCATCGCCTTTTTGTAATCTCTGAATGCCATCCTCAACGGCATAGCCTCGACACCTTTGGTAGCACGCATTTTCCTGAAGGCAGGAGACTCTTCTGTTCGACGGCGGATATATAAACCAACGAGCGCGAGGGGCGCACCCAGAAGGAAGGGAATGCGCCAGCCCCAGCTCTTATAATCCTCGGGCGTCAGTACGTTGGTGATGAACAGGACGAGCAGCGCGGCTACGATCGGTGGCAGGTTTGCGAATGCATAAGTAAAGGCAACCAGGAAGCCACGCCTATTCGGCGGCGCATGCTCCGCGACGAACGAATTTGAACCAGTCGCCTCGCCCGCCGCCGATAGCCCTTGGACAAGGCGGCATATGACCAGCAATATAGGCGCGAGAATGCCGATTTGTTCGTAAGTCGGCAGTAGGCCAATCGCGACCGTTGCACCGCCCATCAACAAAATGATGACGGAGAGTGTGTTACGTCGCCCAATACTGTCGCCGAGGTAACCGAACACGACGCCCCCGAGCGGACGCATCAAGAACCCCACCCCGTATACCGCAAGAGCCGAAAGGAGCGCGGCAGTCGGATCGGCAGACGGGAAGAAAAGTCCCGCGATCACCGTTGCGCTATATGCGTAGATGACGAAATCGTACCACTCGACAAACTGCCCGAGGGCAGCTGATGACACGACACGCTTCAGTTCGACGCTATCGCGGCTGTCGATGCTCGCATGGTCTGGTCTAGTCTGTGTATTGCCGTTGTAGGTCACGGTGCCTCCCCGCCTAATTTTTTCGCTAGTCTACCGGTTTTGATGGCTCGTGCGAGCTATCGGCCCAGCGCCGTATAAAGCTCCGGCCTTCGCTGGCTATTGAGATCCCACCAAGAACGGACGAGCTTCACTGCGCTAAGATCGACAACGCTCGTCAGAACCATTTCGCAATCCGACGCTTGTGCGATGATGACCCCCCAGGGATCGACGATCATGGATCGGCCAACGAAGTTAATCGAGCTGTCCTTCAACTTACCGACCATGCCAGATGAGACCATGAAGAGTTGGTTGTCTGCCGCGCGACTGCGGTTCAAGAACTCCCAGTGGTCGAGGCGCGCGGGAAACGCCGACGGGAGGACCACGATCTCCGCTCCCTCCAACGCATGATTGCGGAATATTTCCGGAAACCTGATATCCGAGCAGATGGCGATCCCGATGCGACCGAAATCCGCCTCGACCACACGCAGGCTGTGACCCGGCTTCACCTTGTCGGACTCGCGATAGGCCGGGAGATCGGGCCGTGTTCCCGGGTCGAAAAGGTGACTTTTCCGATAGGCAGCCAGAATGGACCCGTCACGGCCGATCACTGGTGCCGTATTGTAAATGCTTCCTGCCGCCTCCTCGTAAAGGGAGCCGACGATGTACATTCCGTACCTTTGCGCCACTGCGCGCAGGCGGTCTGTCGTCGGGCCAGGAATTGCCTCGGCCAACTCCGACGAATTTCCCAACGCAAGCGCTGTTCCAGTAAAGACCTCTGGCAGAACGCACAGATCCGAGCCTCGCTGCCCGGCAATACTCAGAAGTCTTTCGACCTTCGCGACGTTTGCTTCCTTGTCGTCATCCTGTGGATTGAACTGGATGACCGACACAGTGATCGATCGATCCTTATCCTGCGTTGCAGCAGTCATTTGATCTCCGTCCGCCAACAGCTTGGTTTGCCGTGTTTACGGAACTCAACAAGGATTGTCCAATATCAATTCTAGGCCTAATGATGTCCTATAGCTATCAATCGCGATAACGGTTCATGCCTCTCCTCCCGCTCGCAAAGATCCAAGTCTTCCTCGCTTTGGCGGAAACGCTGAACTTTCGGCGGGCTGCCGAGCGCCTTGGGCTGGCGCAGCCCTCCCTAAGTCGGAGCATAGCGCAGCTTGAGGATCAGCTCGGCTTTAAGCTTCTTGAACGTTCCACCCGGCGGGTAAGCCTCACCGACGCGGGAGAAGCGCTCTATCGAGAGGGCGAGACCGCGATGTCCGGCCTCACGAGGGCATGTGAGAATGCGAAGCGAGTTGCCAACGGCGCAGCCGGCAAGATGACCGTCGGTTACACCACGTTCGCGGCGAACGGCTCTATGTCGGACATCATCATCGAATTTCGCAATCGCTATCCGGATGTAACGGTCAACCTTCGCCTCATGGCGTCTCCGGAGCAGTGGGAAGGGTTCGCCAATCGGTCCCTTGATTTTGGCTTCATTCTTTCGAATGCATGCAACCCACCACTTGAAACAATCGCTATCTCCAGTGAGAGGATGATCATTGTTGCGCCGTTGCAGCATCCCTGGTCGGGGAGGAAGTCCATATCGCTGCGGGAGGTAGCCCAGACTAGAGTCGTCGCAGGCACAGCTCAACGTTGGAAGGGCTTCCGCCCACTCTTGGATTCGCTGTTTGCGCGCCAGAGCCTGACGCTCCACGTCAGTGAGGAGGCGGATGACCTCCCGGTTCTTCTTCAACTTGTGCGCTCGGGGTTTGGCTGCACAATTCTCGACGCTTCCTTTATTGCGACGCTGCCATCGGGGGTTCAGACCTTCGAAATCGAGGATGCCGATATGAGCGTCGATGTCAGTCTTGCTTGGCGCGCGGACGATCTATCGCCCGCCGCCCGACGCTTTCTGGAAGTCGCCCGTGAGCTAGAGCAGTTCCGGCTTAATCCGGGTCATAGCCGGCTGCCTTGAGGTAGTTGGCGCACTCGTTTGGAGAGAAGAGTTCGACGATAGCGCCGACGGCGTCCCAAAGAGCGCCGATGCTGCGCTCGGGCCTGGCCCGGAGGATGGCCTTCAGCTTGGCGAATGCGTTCTCGAACGGATCAAAGTCGGGGCTATAGGGCGGCAGGGACGCGAGGGTGGCGCCGACCCGTTCGATCGCCTCGCGCATGCCCGCGGGCTTGTAAGCCGGCGGGTTGTCCATGACGAGGATGTCGCCGGGCTTGAGCGTGGGAAGTCGCACCTGTTCCATATAGGCGAGGAAGACTACGCCGTTCATGGCGCCATCGTAGACGAAGGGCGCGGTCATGCCCGAGCGGCGCAAGCCTCCGACGAATGTCGTCGTCTTCCAGTGCCCATGTGGCACACCGGCCCGGCAGCGTTCGCCGCGTGGAGCCCGACCGCGCAAGTGGGCCATCTTGGTCGACAGGCCGGTCTCGTCGATGAATACGAGGCGCTCCGGATCGAGGTCGGGCTGGGCCTCGAACCAATCCTGCCGCCGCTTCAGGACATCGAGGCGATCCTGCTCCTGCGCATGGGCGGTCCTTTTTTTGAATCTCCAGCCATGCGTCCGAAGCCAGGAACTCAGCGCGCTATGACCGATGATGACCGCCCGCTCGGCAACCAAGCGAGCCATTATCTCGTTTAGTGCGATGTCCTTGCGCTCCTCGATCAGCCTCACGAGCAAGGCCTCATGCACATCGAGGCGTGAAACCCGCCGACGGCCCTGAAGTGGCGCGGTTGTCTCGCCGGTCCGTGCCCGCGCATTCCACCGGATTGCTGTCGAGATCCCGACCCCGAACCGCGCCGCCGTCTGACGCGCGGACAAACCGGCCGCCGAGGCCTTCAAAACGCGTCCGCGAAGATCGTCGCTCAATGCTCGTGCCGTCGCCCACGTCATCAGCGGTCACGTTGAATCAGGCGGCGAGACCCGCGTCACATCACAATCGATTCAACCCATGCCGGAAGCGCTCTAGAGTGCGGATTATGTCGCTACATATCACCTCATCAACCTGATGAGACGTTACTCATCGGGCGAGTGGAGATAGTCAACGGGCCGCTGCCAGCAGATTTTAGGCTGCAAGGCAAAAGTGTCCCAATTGCGCGGCAGTGAGATTTTGCTCGAAAGCAAAATCAAATCTCCATATGCAAAAATTTATTTTGACATACATAATTCATATCTCGATCAAGTTAATAATGTTTCTTAGTAGAATTAAAATTAGCGAAATACACTACGATTTTGTTGAGGAAATCGGTAATTAAATATATTATTGAAGCATGTTATATCTCTATTTTTGCTTCTGCAGTATTGTAAGATAATTCAGGCTCGGCAGCGCGTGATCTCCGCAAAGAAATTTATTTTCGAAGTCGCTGATTTGTGTGCTGAGCGCGTTCCAAAGCGGAGTTTAAATTGAAAAGACCGTCTTTAAAACCTAATTTAAATAGGTTGGTAATGCACTGCACTTTCGCCAATTGTCGTGTTTTTGCATTCAACCTCCGGTGCCAGCCGTTGCAGATGGTGATTGCCACGGCATAGCGAAGGAGGCGGGCGACAACACCGCTTCTAGGATTGGATGGCGCGCGGTCGCAGTGGCGCCAATAATGTCACCATTGGGGCGATTGAACCCGCTCGGTTTGAGCGAGCCGATCGCGTCGTCGATCTGGCCGTAATATGCCTTCAATCCGCCGCACCAGCGCCTTCCCCGTTTTCGCTTGAACCGCGTCGTCACGCTGAACGGAGAGCGCCATTCCAAGCCGTGACAGGCTTTGGGAAGCTCCTCTGAGCCAGCGCAGGGCGTCACGCAAAAGGCGAGCCGCCGTGAGTGCACCGGTCATACGGCTGCGCTCCTCCCGTAACAGCCGAAGATCTCCACGGCGCAGGAATGCCTCCCTGTCGGCAACATGTTCGATCACATTGGCCTTGTCGCGATAGCGTGCCGCCTCTGCAAACAGCCTTTCCTGAATCGCCACATCGCTGGCCGGCAGGCGCGGATCGGCCTGGCGCTGCCGGCAAAGCGCATCGAGCCTGTCGCGCTCGACGATAATGCGGGTGTCGTGCCGGTGCCTGCTGAGGCTGACATAGACCTCGCGCGCATCGGTTTCACGAGCGATGTGGACGACCGATGCCGCCGCCGAGCGCCCCTGCACCGAATGTGCCGTCCCCGCATAAGAATGAACGATCCGTGGTGGCGTGCGCTTGCGCCCATAGCGGGGCTCGCGCGCCAGCTCGTGCCACTTCCCTTCAACCCTGCGACCGTCATCGAGATCGAGCGTGACGCGGGGCGTTTCCGATTCCGTCAGGACGATCGCCCGCACCGTCGCGCGGTTGCCGTTGCGGATGCCGTGCTGCGGCAGGGTCTCGCCGAACCGGAGCCGGTCGCCGATTGCGAGCGCGAGATTCACCGGCTTGTCGGCGCGGTCGATCGACGGCAACGCGATGGCGTCCGGCCCAAGCCGCCCATCCAGCTTCAGCACTTCCCGTGCCTTCCGGTTGAGATCGGCAGCATCATCATTGCGCCGGGTCACGATCAGCACGTCATCGCCATGGACCTGCCGAAGTTCGCGCCATGCCGCGATCGTGCGTTGCTGCGCGGCCTCGCTGCCGGAGACCAGTTCCAGCCGATCATGCATCGCGTAGGCGCGCAGGCCTGCTTCTGAATCTCCACGCGCCATCACGACGGTTGCAGCCTTCTGCCAATCCACCTCCTGGCGTCGAACCTCCGTCATCGCGGCGGAGCGGGAGATCATATCCGCGACGGCCCTGAGGGCGCTTGCCCCAGCCACAGAGGCAAGCTGCCGACGATCACCAACCAGCGCGACCTTGGAACCGGCATCGCGCGCCGCCGTCAGCACGGCTTCCATGTCGCGCGTGCCGACCATGCCAGCCTCGTCGAGAATCACCAACGTCCGGTCGTCGAGCGGGGCACCTCCATCATGAGCCCGATCATGACGCCAGCGCGCGATGGCCTGCGCCGCGATACCGGTGGATGCCGCAAGTTCATCGGCGGCAACCCAGGATGGCGAGAGGCCAACGACCTTCAGGCCCGAACGATGGGCAGCGTCGACCAGAGCCTGTGCCGTGGTCGTCTTGCCGGTTCCCGCTCCGGCTTCGATCAGGACAACCCCGTCACGGGTCGCGGCCGAACGAACCGCGTCGCGTTGTTCGCCGGAGAGGTGAGGGGCAGCCTCCAGAGCGGCATCGACGGCCGCCTCGGCGAGCCAGTCGCGTTCGTCCGGCCGCTCGGCCGCGCGCAGCATCGCGGCCTCGCAGGCTGCGATTGCCGGCGTAGTCCAGCGTCGCGGCCGAGCCTCGTCATCGAGCCGCAATAGCCTGCCGTCATCCTGCAACGCGACAAGCTCGGCCGCGACGGTATCAGGACTGAGTCCCGCCAGCCCCGCCAGTTCAAGGGCGCGTTGAAGGAGATCCTTTCGCTCGATCACGCTCTCGTGGCGGAACAACTCGGATGCGGCGCGGGCGACAGGCCCCTCTCCGGGGAATGCCAGTGGGTCGATCTCCGGCTCGGTGGCGATGCGCTCGATTTCGCTGGTGGGAGCCCGCACCTGCTGCCAGGGATCGACAGCGGGGGCAGCAAGCTCCGCTCGCCAGCGTGCCTCCAGTTCGTCGCCGGTTGGAACCTGCTCCTTGCCCTTGCGGGTGGCGAGCGCCGCAATCTCGCGCTGGGCTGGACTGGCTCCCAATCCAGCATAGTCTTCGATCTGCGCCGATCGTTTGGAGAAGCGGTCCAGAAGCTCCTGGCTGATTCCGGCGATCTCCCACTGTCCCTGGCCGGCTTCGCGAAACCCCACGCTCAGATGCTGCGCGAGTTCCGCTGCCAGCTCGGCTCGATAGGCCGCCCCGATCAAGCGCTGGAGCTTGAAGACTTGCTCGGGGTCCGTCGTGAGGTGCTTGTAGCGATAGCGCCCCGAAAGCGCCTCGGCGGGCGCCCCCGCCACATTCATCACGACGCAATGTGTATGGAGATTGGGATCTCCCTCGCGGGTCGTAAAATGGTCGAACCGGCCGACGATCAGATCGGCCGGGTTGTGCCTGATAGTTCCGCCGGCGCCGGAGCGGACGACGACCATCTCCTCGTCGACGATCAGTTGCAGCGCGCGCGAAACCGCCTTGCGATGCGCCGACTCGATGATCTCACGTTGCCGTGGATAGCCGGCCATCCACAGGACGGACACGCTCTTGCCCGGAGTCATCGCGATATCGGTTCCGGCGTTATGGGAAGCGCCCGCACCTCTCACCAGCGCGTTGCCGGTCCGTGGGTCAATCCCGGCGCAGAGGTCGCGGAAGGACTGACGATCAATGGCCGCGCCACTGCGCACGATCGTCTCACCCGTCGACCACCAGACGCCATCACCGTCTTTCGCGTAATACTCGTCGCGGCGATCCGGTCGGGCCTCGCGGGCGCTGTCGTTGGTGTAGTAGTTGCCGGCTTCCGGTCCAGCCCCGAGCCGATGAGGCGAAGCGGTCATCCGCCGTGCCGGTAGCGGCAGAACTCCGAGAGTTCGATCGGGGTGCTGGCCTCCTCGACGGCTGACACGGCCTTGGCCAGCTCGAGCAGGGCGGCATCGACCTTATCGATCCGCTCCAGCGCGACACGATGCCGGGTCGCAACCTCCAACGACTGGGCGATGCAGTCGGCCGCCAGGCTCTCCGGCGTCCACCCGCGTTGGGAGGCGGCTGCCGAAAGTGCAGCAGCGACTTCGGGCGGGAGAGAGAGGGTGAGCGAGAAGGGCGGGCTGGCCATCGGCGACGAATCCTGACACGAAGGAATGCTAGCTACGGTGAGCGCGCCGATGACGCTCGGCAAGGCTTTGAGAGGCGTTTCGGGCGCCATGGTTACCGGGAAGCAACTTCAGTGCGTGGGGTGTGATATCCCTATCCTTGTTGCCTTCCGGTTGTCTTTCCTGTTGCCGCTTGCAGCCCTTAGCGGCCCGCTGTTGTACTCCATCGCATTCGATGGGTCCGGTTGATCATCCGGCAATCCCTCGCATGCTAGATGGCGCCCGTGCCGAAGCTCGATCTCAGCAAACTCTCCCGCGACCTCGAACGTCGCCGCCGTGATCGCCCCGAGGGCTCGGGTCCGGGCGGGCGGGCTGTCTCGGGTGCGATGGCCGTCGTGCGCGAGAACCTCGCCCAGTTGGAAGCCCTGTATGCCGCCGGGGCGAGCTGGGTCGATATCGCCGCCAGCTTGTCGGCGCAGGGTATCCGGCGCGGTGACGGCGAGGCTCTGACCGGCCGCCAGCTCACTGCCCTCATCGCCAGCGTGCGCCGCCAGGAGCAGCGTCGGGAAGTGAAGGCAGCCAAACGCGCCGCCCGTGCGGACCTGCCGAAGCCGCTCGCGCGCAAGCTTGCGCTGGCGTCTGATCTGGCGCCGCCGCCCCAGGCCTTTCCATCCGATCCTGCCCGAGCCGAGGAAGAACTCCGGCGCGAGAGGCTCGCTTCCCTCCAAGGCCTGTTCAAGAAGGATTGATCATTCATGGCTCGTATTCTGCTCGTCACCCAGGACAAGGGCGGCGTCGGCAAGTCGCTGATCAGCCGCGCCCTTGCCGAGGCCGCGCCCGAGGCGCCGGTGATCGAGGTCGACGCCAGCCGCCGGCTGGTCGAATTGGAAGATCGCGTCACCTTCTTCCCGATGCGGGCCGATCGTGCCGCGATCGAGAAGAGTGGCGGGCGTGCCGCTCGCGCCGAGTTCGACGGGTTGATCACCGGGATGACGCAGGCGAGCCTGCCGACCATCGTCGATGTCGGCGCCAATACCTCGGGAAGCCTGCTCGCCCTTCTCGCCGAACTCGCTCCGGATCTGAAGGCGGCAGGTGTCGAGATTGGCATCGTCGTCATCGCCACGGCGGAAGCCGGAGCGCTTGCCGAGGCGCCGCGCCTGATGCAGTTGGCGAAGCCCTTCGCCTCGGCCCGCTTCCTGATCGAGAACCGCCTGCGCGGGGAGGTGGACGGCAAGGTGATCGGCAAGATTGCCGATGGTGCCGCCGTCACCGCCCTCGCCGAGCATGTCATGGAAGAGCAGGCTGTCGCCCTCTATCAGGCTGGCGGGCTCGCCAGCATTCCCCGGCTTGATGCCGGCAAGCTCAACGACAAGCATGGGCTTGCCCTCGGGTCGCGTATCCGCCGTGACCTGGCTCGTTTCCGGCTGGAGGCGATGGAAGCCGTCAGGCCCGCCGCCGAATGGCTTGTCGGCTGATCCTATGCCCATGAGCGAGAGCGGACCGGCTGGCCGGATCGCGCAGGCACGCGCCGACGCGCAAGCCGCCGATGCCGCCAACGCCAGGGCGAGCAAGGCGCTGCTCGCCAAACTCCTCGGCCAATCGATCGAGAAGCGCTTTGCCGCATTCGAGGGCGAGGCCAGGAGCCTGACGCCGACCGATCGCCGGGCTCTGCTCAAAAGCATCAAGGATGCCGAGGCACCGGAACGTCCCGGAACGGCGGGAGATACCGCGAGTCGCATTGCGATCTGGCGGTCGCTGCTGCCTTATCGCGTTGGTGCGATCGCGGTAAGCGTCGTTGTGGTCGCGACAGTGTTGACCGCTGTCGTGATCGCGGCGCGGAATACGCCGAGTCACGCGGTGATGATCGCTACCGATCAACCGATCGCGGCGCAGTTCAGGACCCCTGCCGGAATCATCGTCGCAGACCGGCTTGAGCCGAAGACGCCCTATGTCGCGGTGGAGGAAAACGCCGGGCAGACCCGGCTGCGGCTCTGGGTCCCGTCGCAGGGCTATGCGGTTGCGACGGTTCCGACCGACTGGTTGAGACGGCTGCCATAGGAGACGTCGTTACCGGTCCAGACCAGGCGTCGGGTTTCCGGTGCGGTTGAGGCCAACGGCTGCCTCCGATGTGGCGGGACCAGAAAACCTCGTGGCGAGAGCCACGAGGTTTTCGTTGTCTACCCGTCAGCTCGCCACACCGACCGGGGGAACCTGTTTGATCAGACGAGCAAATCGCGGATCTGCGTGAGCCACGATCTTGTGCAGCTTCATCGGCTTCTTCGACATGGCGCCGCTATTGGGGATGACGATCAGTTCGTTCGAGCGCAAGCTGGTCAAGGCGTGTGCGCTGATCAGGGGCGCGGCCTGGATCGAGGCCGAGACCGACCGCACTCCGGGCCCCTCGGCGGGACGGCTCAGGCTTTCGACCCGCGCGGTATACTGGCCGATCGCCTTCGACCAGCGCTCCGCTTCGTAGGGGTCGACGGCCGGCACGTCGAACAAGGTAACGATCTCCGCGGTGTTCAGAATCGTGTCGGCACCGGCCTGACCATAGAGCCCGACGATCTGGGAGCGATCCTGCCACATCGTCCAGAGGCTGGCGCCATAGCCTGGAAGTTCGCCGGACGCCGTCAGGATCTCGTCGAACCGGCCCAGTGCCGCAGCCTCGTCGATAAACACCATGATCCTCTGCACGGGCCGGTTGCGCCGCACGCTGGTGAACAGGTCGCTGAGGAACCAGCGCAGGAGCGGCGCCAGGATAGCCTTGTATTCGGGCGGGACGACCACGAAGACGTCGCATTCTCCCGAGCTAAGCTCAGCCAGATCGAAGGTTGACGTGGAGACCATCGTACGCAGCCGCTCGTCGGCCAGCCACTGGAACGCTTGCAATGCGGTCGACTTGACCGGGTCCTTGGTCTTCGGATCGGCCTCGAGCAATTCGAGCGCCGCCAGCGCGGCAGGAGCTTTCCCGAGCGCCTTCAACTGCGCGATGAGCTTGTCCTCCTGGCTCAGCAGGAACTGCACCGCAGGAACGGTGCGCCGGTCGTGGCGTAAGGCCACCAGCATCGCGCCGACGATCAGATCGACGGCACGATTGCGAAAATAGGCTGAGGCTTCGCCGTCGCTCGTTGCCGCCGGAAGGAGAGCCAGAGCGGTTTGCTGCAGGTACAGGATATCGTTCGCGTCGCGGCTGGCGAGCGGGTTCCAGGCATCTTCGCCCCCGACCAGCCCGAGCGGGTCGAGACAGACGACCCGGCGGCCCAGCGTGCGGCGACGGGCGGCCGTCGCCCGGTAGACCTCCCCCTTGGGGTCGATCACCACCGCCGGCCCTCCCCAACTCGAAGGCTCTGGAAAGGCCAGATTCGGAATCAGCAACCCGCTGGTCTTGCCCTTGCGGGGAGGGGCGATCGTCGCCAGCGTTCCCTGAACCTGAACGCGCACGACCCGGCCGGTCTCCGGGTCACGGCCGAGCTCCAGCCCGCGCGACAGACCGGCGAGGTCCTCCATCGAGGCAAACTGAGCATCGCCAAACAGCCCGGAGACGTCGCGTGGCGGCTTGGGCCGGCCAGGTGCAAAGCGATACACCAGAACCAGGATTGTGGGCGCCAGAGCCAGCAGTATCGGCCAGCTCCAGCCCCCACCGGCAAGCCAGGGCGAACGACCGCTCGCCACGCCGCCATAAGCCGCCGCGATGCTCAGTATATCCAGGTCGCGCAGGATCGTCGCCCATGACGGCATCCCGGCCGGCCATAAATCCGGATCGATGCCGTGCTGCAGAGCAAGCGCAGCAGGATAGACGCACACAAGTGCAAGGGTGACGACAAGGAGGGCTCTCATAAATCCGGGCCAATGGATGATGGTGAACTATCTTGCCCGGAGAGGAAGAATATCTTGGCCTCAAGACATCTAAAATTGAAACATTTGCACGGCGCTTGCTGCGGTTATCCGAAGCGTTTCTGAAGTGATATCCAAAGCGAAGTGTTAACTATAGATCGAATAGGGCCTTGCAAGTCGGTATTATCTGGATCATTATTGAGCTATCTATCGCTATATTTAGGTTAATTTCAACCTGAGCTTTACATCGCTCCGGCCGCATGCAGCCTGGCTCCAGGCGCGTCTTCCCGCGCGTTCACAACGGAGCCAACGCACACATGTTCAATCGTATCACCATGCGCGATCTTGTTCTCCTCGCATTGGGGGCGCTCGTCTACAGCTGCGCCATTGCCGGGCAGAGGGTCACCATCGGAGAGAGCATCACGCGAGTGAGTATGATCGATATCACCTTGCTCGCGATGGAAGCGCCCTCATTCACAACCGCATTCGCCAAAATTGCCGGCCTGGTCGAGTTCAGCATCCTCAGGATCGTCGTCGACCTGATCGTGCTCACCTGTTTGCTGATGATCCTGACCTGGATCTGGAGCTCGTGGAATGACCACGGCAAGCGTGCTGTCGTTCAGGAGCGAAGAGTGCGTCGCGGCCTCAGCATGGCAGCCCAGGTGTTGTCGGTCATGCTGGTTGCCTTGTTGGCCTATGCGGTCTTCGAGGCAAAGCTGGGCTTCAGCTATGCAGAGCTGCGCCGCATAGCAGCTCTGGAAACGACTCCGAAGCTTGATGGCAGATACCAGATCGCGCCGCCCAGGCCAGGAGAAAAGACAACGTTCTGAATGCCGCTGACCCACCCTCATCATCGGTTCAAGAGCGTCCCGCTGGGTGGCGGGGCGCTCTTTTGCTCTTTTGACACGCGTTGAAGCTTGGACAATTACGCCAGACCAAGGAAGCGCTGAGGTGAGAGCCGGTTTGCTAACGTGACCGTCATCGAAGGTGGCGATCGCCATCTCACAGTCTCCCGTCACTGGCGTTCAGACCGCGATCTGCATCCCGTCCTTCTGAGCATTCCTTCTTTTCCCAGTGGCCGCACAAACAAGGCACCGGGCTGTCGCGATCTGAACGCCAATGACGGGAGACCGCGCGACTCCGACCGGTGATCAGTAATCCAGCAAAGGTGACGAGGAACGCGTTTGTCACGAATGATCGTCGCGCATGTTGCACGCGCATCAGCGCATTGCCTTGATGGCTGTCAGGAAGGGCCAGCTGGCACCCTGCACCGCCTCGTCGAGTTCGGCGATGTTGACGACGCGGGGCTTGCGCTTCGTCCCGTATCGCCCCGTCATTCCGCCCTCGGAATGTCCCATCAAAGCCTTCTTGATTTCGTCGGGATGGCCGGCACGGCTGAGTTCGTCCTGAAAAGCATGGCGGAACGAATACAGCGTCGTGCCTTCTGACTCGATCTTGAGATCCTTGCGGGAGAAATTTGTCCAGAACGATGAGAAATAACCCGACACACGCGTGACGTCATCGCCATGTGCGGCCATGGAGGACCAAAGAAAGCGTCGGTTCTCGGTGCGCGCTGTCGCGACGAGGTCAGTCAGTCCGAGATCCAAAAGTTCCTTTCGGATCGGCACCCATCGCCGCCTGGCAAAGGCTTTGACCCGGCGGTCGCCCGCATTGGTCACGACGAAGCAGAGGATCTCGGGCGCATCGGGGTGTGGGGCGACCGTGTCCGGGCCGAGCTGGATAATCTCGGAGCTGATCATGCCGTGCAGGCAAGCGATCAGAGGCAACCAGAACTGCAACTCGCTGCAGGCCTTCGCTTGGGTAAAGCGCTTGCCCTCTGTGAAGATCGAATGGGCAAAGATGCGTTTGAGCTCGGCCTCGCTATAGGGCTCGCGACGATCCTCGTCCTCGGGAATCTCAAGGAAGATCTCGCCGCCAAGCGCGGTCTCGATCCAGCCGGCGTTGAGCGCTGTCGCCATCAAGGAGGAAAGAAAGCCGACCTTCTTGTTGATCGTCTGAATCGCATAGCCCTTGGTCGAGCCGAGATGATCGCGATAGGCGAGCACCTGCTTGCGGCCAATCTCCCCGATATCGCTCAGGCCCGAATGTGCCGCAAAATCCGCAATGGTATGATCCATCTCGCGGAGATATTCGGCGCGCACCTGCTTCTTCACCGCGCGCCGGTTTTCCTGCCATTTGAGCGCGCAGTCGCTCAGCGTCTTGCCGATCTTGCGGGTCGATAGAGGGGCGGCGGGGAAGGATGCGACGCTGGGAGGGACCTCAACGACGCGCCGCCAGGGGCCGGCGATGGAGTCCGGGTGCGGCATGCTGATCCCGCCCGTCCTCGTTTCACGCTGCCGAAACACGTCGAGATAGGTAAGTTCGGCAGCGAGGCAGGCCGCCATGAAGCGGTCGTGATGCGAGGAGGTCTTGCTTAGCGAGATACCGATCCGACGGACATAACCTTGAACGAAGCTTGCCCGGCTCCCTGCATAGTCGACGACGGTCATCGTTTTGAGCGAGACCTCAAGCGCGATGTGCTGCTTGACGTCGCCATTGCTGCGCCGGGGCAGCGCGCGCAGATCAGGACTGGCTGCCAGAACCGCGCCGGGCATCTCTTTCAGCCGTGCGCGCCAGTCCTCTTCCTGAAGCGACGTGCCGAACCAGCGCGCCAAAGCCTCCCATTCTTCCCAACTCCAGCTGCCGGTATCGATTGGGGCTGGTCCGTCTACCTCGCTTACAAGCCCACGCTGCTGGCGGGCCTGAGCAAACTGACGGTCCCAATCCTGATCGAGAGCAATCGCTGCCTGCCTCGCTGCGCGCTGATCCCGTGTCCGCAGAGACACCTGAACGCGCGCAAATGGAAAGGCATCGCGCAAATCTTCAGGCACGCGGCGTACATACTGGCACACGCCGTTTCGGGTGGTGAGATGGTTCGTGATGGGCACGTCGTCGTCAGCCATGTTATGCACGATGTTATGCATTCGGACAGGGTGCAACCCGCCCAAAGGGCTTATCGACGTTGAAAATCAATGCGATGGAGTGGCCCGAAGGCCGAATGGCGCGCCCGAAAGGATTCGAACCTCTGACCCTCAGATTCGTAGTCTGATGCTCTATCCAGCTGAGCTACGGGCGCGTATCGGGCAGCGGCGTGGCGCCGTCGTTCCGATGGGGGCGAAATAGCCGCTCTCCCTGCGCTTGGCAACCCTCAATGTCGCGGCGCGGCAAAAGTTTTGCCGGGGCCGGGCCGCTGGCGGGTCCCTCAGCCGCCCGCCCGCAGCAGCGGCGCGGCGGCCGCGATCCGGCGCGCCTGCGCCTTGCGCCGCTCCTTCGGCAGCTTCTCGGCGATGCCGTAGAGCTGCTCGCGCCGATCCATCTCATGCCAGACATCCGCGGGGGCGATGCCCATTTCGCTCCACAGCACGACCAGATTGTAGAGCAGGTCGGCGCTTTCCTGGATCGTCCGATGGCGCTCGCCCTGCACCGCTTCGAGCCCGACCTCGAAGGCCTCCTCGGCCAGCTTCTTGGCCATCTTCGGTAGGCCCTCGCCGGCGAGCCGGGCCGTCCGCGACAGGGCGGGGTCGGCGTGGCGCGCCGCGAGGACGGCGGCATGGAGACGCTGGATCGAATCTGCCATCGCGGCAGAATCCCTGCCGCGGATGAGGGTTTGATGACAGCGGCCCAGGCAGGGCTGCGGCGCTCAGTCGGCGATGACCTGCAGCCGGTGCAGCCGCGCATAGGCGCCGTCGCGGGCGAGCAGCACGTCATGGCTGCCGGTCTCGACGATTCTGCCCTCTTCCATGACGACGATCAGATCCGCCTCGCGCACCGTCGACAGGCGATGGGCGATGACCAGCGTGGTGCGGTTCTTCATCAGCCGGGCCAGCGCCTGCTGGACGAGACGCTCCGATTCCGCGTCGAGCGCGCTCGTCGCCTCGTCGAGAAGCAGGATCGGCGCATCCTTCAGGATCGCACGGGCGATGGCAATTCGCTGGCGCTCGCCGCCGGAGAGCTTCTGGCCGCGCTCGCCGACGGACGAATCGTAGCCGTCCGGCATCGCCATGATGAAATCATGCGCGGCGGCCGCCTTCGCGGCGGCGACAATCTCCTCGTCGCTGGCGCCGGGCCGTCCGAAGGCGATGTTGGCGCGCACCGTGTCGTCGAAGAGCACGACATCCTGGCTGACGACGCCGATCTGGGCTCGCAGCGAGGCCAGCGTCAGCCCGCGCAGATCCTGTCCGTCGATCTCGATGCGACCCTCGGTCGGGTCGTAGAGCCGCGGCACCAGCGCGAGCAGCGTGGATTTGCCAGAGCCCGAGCGCCCCACCAGCGCGGTCGTCCTGCCGCCCTCGGCGACGAGGTCGATGCCCTCCAGCGCGCGCTGGTCGTCGCGGTAGCGGAAGCGCAGATTCTGGAAGGCAACCTCGCCGGCGCCGACCCGCAGCGGCTGGCCATCCGGCGGATCGACGATCTGCGGCTTCTCGTCGAGCAGCGCGTAATAGCGCTTCAGCGAGGCCCCGGCCTCCTGGACGATGGCGTTGAGATTGCCGAGCGAGCGCATCGGCTGCGCCGCCAGCAGCAGCGCCGAGACATAGCCGGTGAAGTCGCCCACGGTAGAGCCGCCGCTGGTGATGCGCACGCCGATCGCCGCCAGCACGCCCGCGACCGCCATGCCGCCGCCGACCTCGAGCAGCGGATCGAGCCGGCCGCGCGCATTCGCCGCCTTCATCTTGAGCGAGCGGATCGTCTCGAAGGCCGCCGCCGCCCGCCGCTCGAGATAGGGCTCGAGCGTGTCGGTCTTGGCGGCGCGCGCACCCTGCAGGCTCTCGGTGACGAGGCTCGCCATCAGGCCCGTCTGCTCCTGCTGCGAGGTCGCCATGCGGCGCAGCTTCCGGCCGATCTTGCCGATCGGATGCGCCACGATCGGCGCCACCAGCATGACGATGAGCGTCATCTGCCAGTCGATCCAGAACATTGCTCCGACGAGGGCGAGCGCGGTCAGCACGTCGCGCACGGCGATGTTGATCAGCCTTGTCAGCGCCTCCTTGACGAAGGTGAAGTCGGTGGTGAAGCGCTGGGTCAGCGAGGCCGGATTCTCGCGCTGCAACTGCGCGAGATCGGCCCGGATCAGATGGGTGTAGAGCGCCGTCTGCATGTCGGCCTCGATCCGGCTGACGACGCTGTTGGTCATCACCGTCTGGGCCAGCAGCGAAAATCCCTTCACCGCCGTGACGATGACGACGACGACGGCGACCGCGTTGACGACGCCGATCTCGAAGCCGATCGATTTCGAGACCAGCCGCTCCATCCGCCGGACGAAACCCGTCGATTCCGCCGTTAGCGGATCGGCGAAGGCATCGAAGGCCGCCTTGATCAGCAGCGGGTAGAAGCTCGTCGTCGCCGCGATCACCACGACGAGGCCGAGGATCATTGCCATCTGCGGCAGATAGGCCCGGACCTGCTCGCGCCAGACGCGGAGCAGCAGCGCAAAGGTGTCGTCGGTGACGCGGCCGATCTTCATGGCGCGCGACCTATCACGGCGGCGCAGTGAGCGCTACGGGAGGCCGGGTCTTGCTCCGGACAAGAAGCTGGCGTCCCATGCGGGCGACCGATTCAGGAAAGCGCGAGCGCCCATGCCCCTCCCCCCGCCGGCCCAGCCCGGCCAGAGTTTCGTCGAGATCGACACGCCGGCCCTGATCCTCGACCTCGACGCCTTCGAGCGCAATCTCGTCACCATGGCGGCCTATACGCAGGGACATGGCGTCCGGCTGCGGCCCCACGCCAAGACCCATAAGAGCCCCGAGATTGCGCTGCGCCAGATCGCCCATGGCGCGGTCGGCCAGTGCGTCCAGAAGGTCTCCGAGGCGGAGATCCTGGTCGAGGGCGGTGTGACCGACGTGCTCGTCAGCAACGAGGTCGCGGGCGCGGCCAAGCTCGACCGGCTGGCGAAGCTCGCCCGCCAGGCCAGGATCGGACTCTGCGTCGATCATCTCGACGGCATCCGCGAGGCGGCCGAGGCCGCCGCCCGCCACGATGTCGTGCTCGACGTGCTCGTCGAGATCGATGTCGGCGGCCGCCGCTGCGGCGTCGCGCCCGGCGAGACGGCGGTCCGGCTGGCGGAAGCGGTGGCGCGCAGCAATACCCTGCGCTTCGGCGGCCTGCAGGCCTATCACGGCACCGCCCAGCACATGCGCTCGATCGACGAGCGCCGCGAGGCGATCGAGCGCGCCGCGCTGGGCACCCGCAACACGGTGGAGCGGCTGCACCAGGCAGGCCTCGCCTGCGCCGTGGTCGGCGGGGCCGGTACCGGCACCTTCGAGATCGAGAGCCAGTCCGGCATCTGGAACGAGATCCAGGCCGGCTCCTACATCTTCATGGACGCCGATTACGCGCGCAACCGCCAGGCCGACGGCACGCCCTTCCGCACCTTCGAGCACGCGCTCTTCATCCTGACGGCCGTGATGAGCAAGCCGGTGCCGGACCGCGCGGTCGTCGATGCCGGGCACAAGACCGCTTCGGTCGATTCCGGCATGCCGATGCCGTTCCGGCGCGAGGGCGTGATCTACACAAAGCCTTCCGACGAGCATGGCGTGCTGACGGGCGACCCGATCGCGCTGCCGCATCGCGGCGACCGGCTGCTGCTGATCCCGGGTCATTGCGACCCCACCGTGAACCTGCACGACTGGTATGTCGGTGTGCGCGGGCTCCACACGCCGGACGCCCATGTCGAGTCGCTCTGGCCGATCGCGGCGCGCGGCGCCCTGACCTGACGCAGGCGCTGACGAAACGCGACCTCAGCGATTGAGCCTCACGGCTCCGCTCTGCGAGAGGTCGTAGCCGCCGAGTTCGCGCGCCCGCGCCGCCATCGCCGGCCCGCGCATCCAGGCCAGCAGCCTCTGCGTCGCCGGCTCGAAATAGCTGCGCCGGCGCATCGCCAGGTCGACATGCTCCCAGACCAGCGGGAGGAATTCGAGACCGAAAGCACCGGCGATGGCGCGTGAGGCGATGCCGCAATCGGCGCGCCCGGTCCGGATCGCGAGCGCGAGATCCTGCCCCGTGGCGCAGATGCCTTCGGCGAGGGTCAGCGACGGGGCCGGTACCCCCTCCCGCGCGATCAGGCTCTCGAGCAAAAGCTGCGCGCCCGCCCCCTTCTGGCGGCGGGCGAAGCGGGCCCGTCGCTCGACGGCCGAAACGAGGCCGGACAGCCCGAGCGGGTTGCCCGGCGCAACCAGCAGACCCTGCTCGCGCCGCGCGAAACCGATCACAACGGCGTCATGGAGCCCCGGCTCCGCCCGAACGGCCGCGGGATTGGCGCCGTCATCGTCCGGCGTCGCATGGAGATGGATCGCGGCGATAGAGACCTCGCCCCGCACCAGCCGGTCGAGCCCTGCCTGCGAGCCCTCCGCCAGCAGCGCCAGCCCGCAGTGCGAGTCGCGCACGGCCACCTCCAGCAGCGAATCCTGGCTGCCGCCGATGATTGGCGGCGGCTCGGCCAGCCGCAGCCCGTCCGGCCGGGCCAGCCCGGCCTCGAGCCAGCGGTCGAGCGCCGCGCGCGGGAACAGCCACTTCCCGCTGACCTTGGTGCAGGGCACGCCGCCGCTGGCGACCAGCTCATAGAGCTTGCGCTCCCCCAGCCGCAGATAGCCGGCCGCCTCCTCCGTCGTCAGATAAGCCTGTTCCTGCATAGACATGCACTGACCTGCATTTCCTCCTGAATTGGCATTTGGTCGCATTGAAAGCTACCAAAGACAAGTCTTTGCAGATGTCCGGAACCAACAAGGAGCGGCATTGGACTTCTCGGCGATCTTCTCGGCGGCCTTCGCCCTCGTGATCGGGCTCGATCCCGCCTTTCTGGCGATCGTGGGGCTGTCGCTGCGCGTGACGCTGACCGCCGTGCTGATCGCAGCCCTCATCGGACTGCCGCTCGGTGCCGCATTGGCTCTGGCGCGCTTTCCCGGCCGCGCTGCCGTGATCGTCCTGCTCAACGCCCTGATGGGGCTGCCACCGGTCGTCGCCGGGCTGATCGTCTTCCTGATGCTGTCGCGCTCCGGGCCGCTCGGGCCGCTGGGTCTCCTCTTCACGCCGACGGCGATGATCATCGCGCAGGTCCTGCTCGTCCTGCCGATCGTGATCGCCCTCACGCGCCAGACGGTCGAGGATCTCTGGGGCGAGTATCGCGACCATCTCCGCTCGGTCGGGCTCGAAGGCCTGCGCGCCATCCCGACCCTGCTGTTCGACGGCCGTTTCGCGCTCGCCACCGCCCTGCTCGCCGGGTTCGGCCGCGCCAGCGCCGAGGTCGGCGCCGTGCTGATCGTCGGCGGCAACATCGCCGGCTACACCCGCACCATGACGACGACGATCACGCTGGAGACTTCCAAGGGCGACCTGCCGCTGGCGCTCGGCCTCGGCCTCGTCCTGATCGCGCTCACGCTCGCGATCAACGCCGTCGCCTTCGGCGCCAGCCGCATCGGCGCGCGCTATGCGGGATGAGCGCCATGCGTGACCGCAGCTCGATCCTGCCGCTCGACGTTCGCTCCGTCGTCTTCCATGGCGATGGGCGTCGCCTCGTCGACGGGGTCAGCTTTCGGCTGCCGGCCGGCGGGCTGACCGTGCTGCTCGGCCCCAACGGCGCCGGCAAGTCCCTGACGCTGCGCCTCTGCCACGGCCTGCTCACCCCGAGCGAGGGCCAGATCGCCTGGGCACCCGGCGCCGATGGCGGCACCCGCAGGCACGCCATGGTCTTCCAGAAGCCGATCATGCTGCGTCGCTCGGTCGAGGCCAATGTGCTGCACGCGCTGGCGGCGGCGGGTGTCGCCGGCCCCGAGCGCCGCGAGCGCTGCCGCACCGCGCTCGAACGCTTCGGCCTCGCCGACCGGGCCGATCAGGCAGCGCGGCTGCTCTCCGGCGGCGAACAGCAGCGCCTCGCCATCGCCCGGGCCTGGGCCCTGCGCCCGGAACTGCTCTTCCTGGACGAGCCGACCTCGCAGCTCGACCCTGCCGCCACCCGCCAGATCGAAACGCTGCTTACCGGCCTCGTGGCGGAGGGCATCACCGTGATGATGTCGACCCATGATCTCGGCCAGGCGCGGCGGCTCGCCTCGCGCGTGCTCTTCCTGCATCGCGGCCGTCTGGTCGAGGACGCCTGCGCCACCGATTTCTTCGCCGCCCCCGCCACATCCGAGGCGCGGGCCTTTCTGGCCGGCGACCTGATCTGGTGACGACCCCAATCCGAAAACCAACCGAGGAGACGACCATGACGATGACCCGACGCCTGCTTCTGGCCACTGGTTTCAGCGCCGCGCTGACCGGCCTTGCGCTGGCCCAGACCACGACCGCCACGCCGCCAGCGGCTTCCGCCCCGGCCGCGGCGGGGACACGCTTCATCACGGTCTCCTCGACCACCTCGACCCAGGATTCCGGGCTGTTCGGCCACATCCTGCCGCTGTTCAAGGCGAAGACCGGCATCGAGGTCCGGGTCGTCTCGCAGGGCACGGGCCAGGCGCTCGACACCGGCCGGCGCGGCGATGCCGATGTCGTCTTCGTCCATGCCAGGGCGCAGGAGGAGAAATTCGTCGCCGACGGCTTCGGCCTCGAGCGCAAGCCCGTGATGTATAACGACTTCGTCCTGATCGGCCCGAAGGCGGACCCGGCCGGCATCGCCGGGACCAAGGACATCGCCGCCGCGTTGGTGAAGATCGCCGAGAAGGGCGCGCCCTTCGTCTCGCGCGGCGACAAGTCCGGCACGCATTCCGCCGAACTCGCGCTTTGGAAGGTCGCGGGCGTCGATCTCGAAGCCAAGAAGGGCGCCTGGTATCGCGAGATCGGCCAAGGCATGGGGGCCGCCCTCAACACCGCCGGCGGCATGGGCGCCTATGTGCTGGCCGACCGCGGCACCTGGATCTCCTTCAAGAACCGCGGCGACCTCGGCATCGCGGTCGAGGGCGATCGCCGCCTGTTCAACCAGTACGGCGTGATCGCGGTGAACCCCGCCAAGCACCCCCATGTGAAGATCAA
Organism: Methylobacterium sp. CCH7-A2; assembly: GCF_001557075.1. Lineage (NCBI taxonomy): Bacteria > Pseudomonadati > Pseudomonadota > Alphaproteobacteria > Hyphomicrobiales > Methylobacteriaceae > Methylobacterium > Methylobacterium sp. CCH7-A2. The sequence goes on along the minus strand of NZ_LSKN01000062.1, from coordinate 20,503 downwards.
TGACGGGCAGGCCTTCGTGAACTGGCTGGTCGGCCCCGAGGGTCAGAAGGCGATCGCCGACTACAAGATCGAGGGGCAGCAGCTCTTCTTCCCGAACGCGACGCAGGCGGGCGCGTGACCCCATGCGCGGCTCGTTCATCGCAGGCCTCGTGCTGATGGCCGGTCTCGCGACGTCGCCTGTTCGCGCGCAGGAGCCGGTTCTCCTGCATGCGGCGGGCAGCCTGCGGGCCGCGCTCACGGAGGTGACGCAGGCCTTCACCGCGCAGAGCGGGCTTCCCGTGAAGCCGGCCTTCGGCGCTTCGGGCCTGCTGCGCGAGCGCATCGCCAAGGGCGAGGCGGCGGAGGTCTTCGCCTCCGCCGATCTCGGCAACCCCCGCACTCTGGCGAAGGAGGGGCGCAGCGGCCCGGTTGTGCTCTTCGCCCGCAACGAACTCTGCGCCTTCGTCCGTCCCGGCGTCGCCGCGACGCCGGAGACGCTGCTGGAGCGCATGCTGGACACGGGCCTCAAGCTCGGCACCTCGACGCCGCGCGCCGACCCCTCCGGCGACTATGCCTTCCAGGTCTTCGCGCGGGCCGAGGCGGTGAAACCCGGCTCCCGGGCGGCGCTGGAGGCCAAGGCGCTGCAGCTGACCGGCGGGCCCGGCAGCGCCCCGGCGCCGGACGGCCTCAACGTCTACGGTCACAACCTCGCCAGCGGCGCGGCCGACATCTTCCTCGCCTATTGCACCAATGCGGCGCCGATCGCGAAGGAGCAGCCGGGGATCCGCATGGTGAAGCTCCCGCCGGAGCTCGCGGTCGGGGCGGATTACGGCCTGACCCTGATGAACGGGGCCTCGCCAAATGCGGGACGCCTCGCCATGTTCATCCTCGCGCAGGAGGGGCAGGCGATCCTGGCCCGGCACGGCTTCACCGCGCCGACGCTCCCGCGCGAAGGCGGTTGACCGGAGACCCCCATGGACTGGCAGGCGACGCGACCGGGCGAGACCAGCGCAAACCTGCCCGACCGGCAGGATGCGCATCTCGTTTTCATCGGCCGCCTGCGAACGCCCTTCGCGACCCGCGACCAGTGCCCGCGCCAGGGCGACGCCGAAGCCGGCCCGGTTTGCCGCGCCGAGATCGACGAACCCTGGCGCGCCGCGCTCGCCGGGATCGAAGACTTCGCCTGGCTCGACCTGCTCTACTGGATGCATCAGGCCCGGCGCGACCTCGTCACCCAGACGCCGCGCGGCGGCGCACCTCTTGGCACCTTCGCGCTGCGCTCGCCCGTTCGGCCCAATCCGATCGCGCTTTCGCGGGTGCGGCTGCTCGGCGTCGAGGACGGCGCGCTGCTGGTGCGCGGGCTCGACTGCCTCGACGGCACGCCGCTGCTCGACATCAAGCCGCATCGCTGCCGGCACAGCCCGCCAACGGAGCCCGGCCATGCCCCGTCCTGACCGCCGCGCCCTGCTGACCGGCCTCGCCGCCCTCGCGGCGTGGCCCCGCGCAGCTCAGGCGGCGAGCGTGCGCGACGGTGCGGGCCGCGACGTCGCCGTGCCCGCCACGGTCACGCGTGTCTTTCCCGCCGGGCCGCCCGCCGCGATCCAGCTCTACACGCTCGCGCCCGATCTGCTGCTGGGCTGGCCCCGCGCCAACCGCCCCGAGGAGCGGGAATTCCTGCTGCCCGGCATCGGCGACCGGCCCGAGATCGGCCGCATCACCGGGCGCGGCAACAGCGCCAATCTCGAAGCCGTGCTCCAGCTCAAGCCCGATTTGATCGTCGATGCCGGCTCCACGGGGCGCACCTATGTCGAACTCGCCGAGCGGGTGCAGGGCCAGACCGGCATCCCCTATGCGCTGCTCGACGGGCGTTTCAGCGCGATTCCCGAGAGCTATCGCATCCTCGGCCGGCTGACCGGCCGCAGCGAACGCGCCGAGACGCTCGCAACCTGGTGCGAGACGGCAATGACGACGATCCGCGGCCGCATCGCCGGCATTCCTGCGGACCAGCGTCCCTCCGTCTACTACGCCCGTGGGCCGCGCGGCCTCGAGACGGGGCTGGGCGGCTCGATCAATGTCGAGACGCTCTCCTTCCTCGGCGCCCGCAACGTCGCCGACCAGCCGGGCAGCGGGCTGGCGCAGGTCTCGCTCGAACAGATCCTGGCCTGGGATCCGGAGGTGATCGTCACCATCGACCTCGCCTTCTCGGAAAGTGTGCGCCGCGATCCTGCCTGGGCCGGTGTCCGGGCGGTGAAGGCCGGCCGCGTCCATCTCTCGCCCAAGATCCCCTTCGGCTGGGTCGATTTCCCGCCCTCGGTCAACCGCATGGTCGGGCTCTGGTGGCTGGCGAAGCTGCTCTATCCGCAAGCTTTCCCGGAAGACATCCGGGCCATCGCGCGCGACTTCCACACGCTGTTCTATCAGGTCACGCCGAGCGAGCCGCAGCTCGACCGCATCCTCGCGGGGCGGGGGTGAGCGCCATGACACCGTCAGGGCGGCCCTGACCCGATGCGCCCCTCGCTCCTGCGCGGCAACGCCATCGCGCTCACCCTGCTCGGCCTCGCCATCCTGCTCGCCTTCGGGGTCGGGCGCTTCCCGGTCGCTCCCGGCGATCTCGCGCGCATCCTCTGGGCGGGCCTGAGCAGCCAGCCTTCCGGCCTGTCGCCGCAGGTCGAGACGGTGATCTGGAACATCCGCGGCCCGCGCGTGCTGGCCGCGCTGCTCTGCGGCGCCGCGCTGGCGGTGGCGGGCACCGCCTTCCAGGGCCTGTTCCGCAACCCGCTGGTCTCGCCGGACATCCTCGGCGCCTCCTCGGGGGCTGCACTGGGAGCGGTCCTCGGCATCTATCTCTCGCTCGGGCTCTTCGCGATCCAGCTCGCCGCCTTCGCCGGTGGGCTGCTGGCGGTGGGGGCCGTTTATGCGGTCGGCTCGACGATCCGGCGCGGCGACCCGGTCCTCGTCCTCGTCCTGACCGGGGTCGTCATCGGCTCGCTTCTCGGCGCCGGCATCGGGCTGATCAAATACTGGGCCGACCCCTACAACCAGCTGCCGGCCATGACCTTCTGGCTGCTCGGCAGCCTCGCTGGCACGGACCGCAGCGATCTCGTGCCGCTGCTCGGCCCGGTCCTGGCGGGCTCGGCGGTGCTGATCGCGTTGCGCTGGCGCATGAACGCGATGTCGCTGCCGGAGGAGGAGGCGCGCGCGCTCGGCCTGCGCACGGGGCCCTTGCGCCTCGCCATCGTCGCCGCCGCGACGCTGGTCACGGCAGCGAGCGTCGCAGCCGCCGGCATCATCGGCTGGGTCGGGCTCGTCGTGCCCCACCTCGCCCGCTTCCTCGTCGGCCCGGACTTCAGCCGTCTGCTGCCGACGGCGGCCGTGCTCGGCGGCGGCTATCTGCTCGTCATCGACACGTTGGCGCGCACGGCCGGCCCGGTCGAGACGCCGCTCGGCATCCTCACCGCCGTGATCGGCACGCCTTTCTTCATCTGGCTGCTCGCCTCGGCCCGCGGAGGCTGGTCGTGAGCCTCGCCGCCTTCGATCTGGTCTACGGCTATCACGAGCGCATCATCGGCCGCGACATCGCCTTGTCGCTTGCCCGCGGCGAGGTTCTGGCCCTGCTCGGCCCCAATGGCAGCGGCAAGACCACGCTGCTGAAGACCCTGCTCGGGCTGCTGCCGGCCCGCGGCGGGACGCTGCTGCTGGACGACCGCCCCCTCGCCGCGCTCTCGCCGCCGGAACGGGCGCGGGCGCTCGGTTATGTCCCGCAGGCCCATGCCGGCACCTTCGCCTTCACCATCGAGACCGTGGTGCTGATGGGCCGCAGCGCCCATGCCGGGCTCTTCGCGGCGCCCTCGCCCCGCGACCATGCGGTCACTGCGGCCATGCTGGAGCGCCTCGGCATCGCCCGGCTGGCGCAGCGGCCCTATACGGAGATTTCCGGCGGCGAGCGCCAGCTCGTGCTCATCGCCCGTGCGCTCGCGCAAGAGCCGGCCTATGTCGTGCTCGACGAACCGACCGCCAGCCTCGATTTCGGCAATCAGGGCCGGGTGATGCAGGAGATCCGCCGGCTGGCGGCGGAAGGGCTCGGCGTGCTGTTCACGACGCATGATCCCAACCAGGCGCTGCGCCATGCCGACCGCGTCATGATGATCCGCGACGGACAGGCCATCGCCAGCGGGGCAGCTGCGGATCTGCTCACGCCCGAGCGGCTGGAACAGCTGTACGGCGTGCCGATCGAAACGGTACAGGACGGAGACGGCCGCATCGCCTTCCTGCCCGGCTGAGAGGCCCTACCGGCAGAAATCGGCGCAGCCCGATTCCCAGAACGGGGCATCGCGGCGCAGCTCCGGCATCGAGGGGCGCGGCTTGGCGCCGGGCAGATCGGCCGGCGTCGGCGCCACCAGCTCCCACCAGCGATGAGCGCATTGCGAGCGGAAGGCCATCTGCTCCGAAATCGAGCTGTCCTGCTTCGCCAGCGCCGCATCGAGCGCCGCGCAAGCCTCGCGCAGCCGCGCATCATGCGTGTCCGAGGGCGCGTTGGCATAGTCGTGGAAGGCGGCGGTGAAGGCCTCCATCTCCTGCGCCAGCTGCGGCCAGTCGTGCCGGTCGAGATTCCAGGCGTCCATCCATTCGCGCACCACGGTCTCGACGGCGTCCGCCTTGGGCCTGTCCTTCACCTTGCGCGCCGTCGTCAGCATGTGGCGCATCAACTCGGCCCGCGCGTGGAGATGGCGGGCGGCCAGCGCTGCCTCGCGCATCGCGGCGATGGCGGCCTCCGCCTCGGCGCGCAATTCCTCGACCAGATGGGGCATCTCGGTTCTCTCAGGGCAAAGTGGCCAGGCGTTCGATCATCCGCTCGAACAGCGTCGTCGCCTCGACGGTCGCGACGACATGGGCATTGGTTTCGCGCTTCAGCCGGCCGTTCCAGTCGATCGTCGTGCGGCCGCGCAGGGAGCCTGCGCCGGTCTCGATCTCGACGAAACAATCGCGCCCCGCGAACAGCTCCGGCCAGAGCAGGAAGGCGATGACGCAGGGGTCGTGCATCGGATGCCCGGCCGTGCCGAGCCCGCCCGGGCGCGGGCGAGTCAGCATGCCGTGGATCGCCCTGCCTGTTGCCGTGCCGAGCGCGCCGATCCGCGCGACCTGCTCATGGCTGGCGATCGCCTGCAGCGTGACGCCGAGCCCCATCATCACGATCGGCCGGCCGCAACCGAAGACGATCGCAGCGGCGTGAGGATCCACATGAACGTTGAACTCGGCCGCCGGCGTCATGTTGCCGAGCCCCAACGCCCCGCCCATCAGCACGATACGCTTCACCTTGGGCAGGATGTCCGGCGCCAGCCGGACCGCGAGCGCCAGATTGGTCAGCGGCCCGAGCGGGCAGAGCGTGATGCCGTCTGCGGGCGCGGCGCGGCAGAGCGCGATGATCGCCTCGACGGCGTGACCGGGGCTGGCTTCGCGCGCCGGCGGAGGCAGGTCGGCCCCGGCGAGCCCATCCGGCCCGCAGACGAATTCCGCCGTCTCCAGAGGGAACAGCAGCGGCCCCTCAGTGCCGGCATGGACGGGGACGGCCGCCGCCTCCGCCCCGGCGAGATCGCGGATGCGCAGGGCGTTGGCGGTGGTCTGCGCCACCGGGACATTGCCGGCGACCGTGGTGATGGCGCGCAGATCGAGCCGGTCGCGCGACGCGAAGGCGAGCAGCAGCGCGACGGCGTCGTCCTGGCCGGGGTCCGTGTCGATGAGGACGGCTTCGCGCATCGGCTCACGCCGCCTTCGCGTTGCCGGCCATGATCAGATGGGCGATGTCGTCAGCCTTGAGATCGCCGATGGGTTGGTCGACATATTTGCGGCCCGCGCCCATGATCACCACCCGGTCGGCGAGTGCCACCACGTCGCGCATGTTGTGGCTGATCAGGATGACGGTGCGCCCGTCGGCCTTGAGCTTGCGGATCAGGTCGAGCACCAGCGCGCTTTCCTTGACGCCGAGCGCCGCCGTCGGCTCGTCCATGATGATGATCTCGGCATTCCAGCGCAGGGCGCGCGAGATCGCGACCGCCTGGCGCTGGCCGCCGGAGAGCCGCTCCACGGGGCGGGTCATGTCCGTCACCGCCGCCGACAGCTGCGAGAGATAGCGCTGCGATTCGGCGATCATGCGCTTCTTGTCGAGCACGCGCAGGAAGGGCAGCAGCAGGGGCCGGGTCAGCTCCGAGCCCATGAACACGTTCTGGGCGATGGAGAGCCGCGGCGCGAGCGCCAGATCCTGGTAGATCGTGGCGACGCCATGCTCCAGCGCGTCATGCGGCGAGCCGAAGGCCACCGGCTGGCCGCGCATGCTGATCGACCCCGAACTCGGCTCTTCGGCGCCCGAAATCACCTTGATCAGGCTCGACTTGCCGGCGCCGTTATCGCCGCAGATCGCGACGACCTCGCCGGGAAAGATATCGAGATCGACCTCGCGCACGGCGACGACCGGGCCGTAGGCTTTGCCGATGCCGCGCAGCGAGAGAAGGGGGGTGGGATCGGTCATGCTCTGTCCGTCCGGCTACGGGGCCACGCGGCGTCATTCTCGGGCGGAGCGAAGCTCCGACCCGAGAATCTCATGCCGGGAAGGCGCTGGTTTCCGAGATGCTCGGGTCTTCGCCCGAGCATGACGCGCAGGGCTTCACTTCAGGAACTGCTGCACGTTCGTCTTGTCGACCAGCACGGCGTCCGTGAAGAGATAGGGCCCGCTGGTGACGGTCTCCTTCGGCTTCTTCTCGACGACGATGGTCTGGATCGCGTCGACCGCCTGCTTGCCCATCGCCTCGAAGGGAATGGCGACGGTCGCGAGGAAGGTCGAGGCGGGGTCGGCGATGCGGGCATAGGTTTCCTTGCCGCCATCGACCGAGACGAGCGGGATCTGGCCCTTCTTGACGCCCTGCGCCTGCAGCAGATCATCGATGATGTAGGCCTGCCCGTCGAAGGAGGCCCAGATGCCGTTGATCTTGCCCTGGTTCTGCAGCAGCAGCGCCTGCATGCCGGCCCGGACGTCGTCGCGCCAGCTCTGGGTGCGCGCCATCGAGAACTTGCCGAGTTCCTTCACCGCCTGGTTCTCGGCCAGCACCGCATCGAGGATGCGGCCGCGGATGCGCGAGGCGACGTTGAGGTCGAAGCGGGCGGTGACGATGTTGCCCTGGTAGCCGAGCTGACCGAGCAGGTAGAGCGCGGCATCCGCGCCGACCTTGTACTCGTTGGTCTGGATGTCGAAGAGCGCATGCGGGCTCGACCCCGACTGCACGGTGACGACGGGGATCTTCGCGTCCTTGGCCGCCTTGAACTGGGCGTCGGCCTCGACCGGCTTGCCCATGGCGATGATGATGGCGTCGACCTTCTTGGCGATCAGCGCGTCGAACTGCTCGGCATGCTTGGGCAGCGCGCCCTCCGAGTTCAGCAGTGTCACGCCCCAGCCTTTCGCCTTGGCGGCGGCGGCGGCGGCGTTTGCGACGCGGGCATGCGTCTCCGACGAGAACTGGAAGCCGATGATCCCGACCTCGAAGGCCTGCGCCTGCGAACCCAGCGCGACCATCGCGGCCGCCGCCAGCAGCATCTTCCTCAATCCGAACATGTGACCTCTCCCCTCGTTCTTGTGGTGGTTCTCAGACCTTGAAGGCCGCCTTCTTCATCGCGCTGGCCGAGAACGCGACCGAGCCGATGATAATGACGCCGAGCACGATGTCCTGGATGTAATAGGGCGCGCCGAGCAGGACCAAGCCGTTGCCGAGCACCTTCAGCACCAGCGCCGCGAACACCGTGCCGGCGATGTTGGGCTTGCCGGGCTCGAACATGGTCATGCCGAGCAGCACGGCGGCGATGGCGTAGAGCAGATAGTCGCCCGCCATGTTGGGCGCCGCCGAGGACAGGTTCGCGGCCAGCAGCGCCGCCATCAGCCCGGCGAAGACGCCCGCCAGCAGCAGGCCGATGCGCTTCATCCGCGCCGTGGCGATGCCGGCGAGCCGCGCCGCCTCGTCCGCCTCGCCGGTCGCGACCATATGCGCGCCGGTGCGCGTCCATTTCACCAGGACCCAGGCGAAGAGCGTCGCGCCGGTCATCCAGAGCACGAGATTGGGGATGCCGAAGCTGTAGCCGCGCGCCAGCCCGGTGAAGCTCACCGGCCAGCGCCCGGTGAAAGCGACGCCTTGGGTGATCATGAAGGCCAGCCCCTTGGCGATGGCCGCTGTCCCCAGAGTCATGATCAGCGAGGGGATGCGCAGCACCGTGACGCCATAGCCGTTCAGGCTGCCGAGCACGATGCCGATCGCGAGCGCGGCCCCGAAGGCGACCGCTGGCGGATATTGCGAATGCACCATCCAGCCGCAGACCACCGCCGCCAGGCTCGCCATCTCGGCGATCGAAAGGTCGAGCTCCGCCACCGTGAAGGCGAGCGCGAAGCCCAGCGCCAGGATGGCGAGGAAGCTCGTATCCTTCAGCACATTGATGATGTTCATCGTGCTGGCGAAATTCGGCGCGAAGAGCAGGAAGAAGACGACCAGCACGAGCCCGGCGATGGCCGTGCCGTAGCGCCCGATCACCTCGCGAACATCGAGCCCGGCCATGCCCTCAGGCCCCCTTCGCGATGGTCGAGATCGGCGAGAGGATCTCGATGCCGCCGGTGATCGGGATCAGCGCACCGGTCACGAAGGCCGCCGAGGGCGAAAGCAGGAAGGCGATCACGGCAGCGACATCCTCGGGTCGTCCCAAACGTCCAAGCGGCGTGCGCACAGCGGCGCCGGCAACCAGCGCATCGAACTGCTGCGCGAAGCCGCCGCGCACCATAGGCGTATCGATGATCCCCGGCGCCACCGCATTCACGCGAATGCCATGCGGGCCGAGCTGCTGGGCCATGCCGTAGGTGAGGGTCGCGACGCCGCCCTTCGCCGAGCCATAGGCGAGATTGGCCCCGCCATTGGCATGGGCGATCGAGGAGATGTGGACGATGGACCCGCCTTCGCCCTGGCCGACCATCTGGCGCGCGGCCGCCTTCGAGATGCGAAAGACGGCCGAGAGATTGATGTCGACGAGCCTGTCCCACTCGTCATCCTCCATCTCGACCAGCGGCACGGGGCGCGAGGCGCCCGCCCCCGTCACGAGATGATCGAGCCGGCCGAAGCGCTCGACCGCCAGATCGACGCAGGCCTGGGCGAGATCCCGCTCGCGGACATCGCCGGCCAGCGTCGCGACGCTGGCGCCCTGCGCGGCAAGGTCCCGGGCCAGCGCGTCGAGCCCGCTCTGGTCGAGCCCCGACAGCACCAGACGATGGCCCTGCTGCGCCAGCATCGCAGCGAGTGCGCCGCCGATGCCGCCCGAAGCGCCCGTGACGAGGGTGACCGGTCCCGCCATGGCTTCAGGCCGCCTTGCGGTTTTCATAGGCGCGCACCAGCGCCTGGGCGCGGCGCGGCTCGACCGGGTTCAGCGTCTGACGGTCGTATTTGATCGAGGTGCCGACGATGAACAGCTCGGCGACCTCGGCCAGCCGCGCGATGTTCTCCTCCGCCACGCCGGTGCCGACCGCGACAGGCGTATCGGGCACCTGACGGGCGACGCTCTCGATCACCGCGATGTCGGCCTCCTTGCCGGCGGCCGGGCCACCGACGCAGACGATGTCGGCGAGCCCGATGAAGACCGCGCCCGAGGCCTTCTGCTCGACGGGGCGGTTGTCGAGGTTGATCGAGAAGCCCGGCGTGACGTTGCAGATGATGCGGATGTTCTCGGCCCCGAGATTGGCGCGCAGGCGAAGCGCCCTCGCACCGTCCGGCGTCATCATGCCAATGTCGCCGACGAGCCCGCCGGTGAGGAAGGCGCGCACGAAGCGCCCGCCCGTCGCATGGGCGACCGCGATCGAGGCCGGCGGGTCGATCAGCATGTTGACGCCGTGCGGCAAGGTCGTCTGCGCCTGGCATTCGGCGATCACCTCGGTCATCGCGGCGACGACCTCGATCGGCATGGTGCCCTCATAGGGCATGTCGGATTCATTGGTGTAGAGCAGCGCGTGGAAGCCGGCCTCCTCGAGGATCTTCGCCTCCTCCTTCGCCTGCTTCACGATCTTCCGCATGCCGCCGGCACGGTCGTAGAGCGGCGTTCCCGGCAGGGCGAGCGTGTGGACGCAGCCGATGAGGAGATGGTCGCGGCCGAAATCGGTCTGGACGAGGGTCTTCATGGGCGGTCAGTCCTTGCTGGCGGTCAGGGGCGCGGCGTGGATGCCGGGCAGGGCGCCGGCGCTGCGCGAGAGCGTGGCGAGGTCGGCGGAGAGGGGGGCGAGCGCCGCTTCGCTGCGCCGGTAGAGCGAAAACAGCGCGTCATAGGCCGGTCTCCGCTCCGGTTCCGGCGTGAAGCGTCGCGCCGGCCGCACCAGCGCCTCCTGGGCCTCCGCCAGCGAGGTGAAGCGCCCGAGCCCGGTCCAGGCGACGATCGCGGCACCGAGCAGGCCCGGCTCTTTCGAAGCACCGACCACCACGGGCCGCCCGCAGATATCCGCCTTGATCTGGCTCCAGACCGGATTGGCCGCCGCGCCGCCACCGAAACGGATTTCGCCGACGGGCGCCCCCAGCGCGGCCTCGGCCCGCTCCAGCACGATCCGGTTCAGGAAGGCGACGCCCTCCAGCACCGCATAGGCGAGGTCGGTCGCGCCATGCTGGCGGCCGAGCCCGAGGATCGCCCCGCGCAGGGCGGGATTCCAGTAGGGCACGCGCTCGCCCTGGAGATAGGGCAGGAAGATGAGCGGCTGCGGATGCCGGCGCCCGGTCAGCAGCGCGTCGATGCGCTGGCCGGTCGAGCCCTGGTCAGCGCCTTCCCGCGCCAACAGCGAAAGCAGCCAGGACACCGTGTCGGCCCCGTTCTGGCTCGGCCCGCCGATCTGCCAGAGGCCGCGCCAGTCGACCGTCAGCAGGCCCTCGGCCTCGACCGGCTCCAGACCGACGGCGCCCAGCACCTCCGTGGTGCCCGAAATATTGTAGGCATAGCCCGGCCGCAGCGCGCCGAGGCCCGCCACCGCGACCCAGGTGTCGCTCGACGAACAGAACACGGGTACGCCGGCCAACCGATCGAGCGGCGCGGGCAGGCCCGGCTGCACCGGCCCGACCGTCTCGCAGGGCTCCAGCATGGGCGGCAGGATGCCGGCGGCAAGCCCGATCGCGGCGAAGGGATCGACGCCGTCGACGGCTTCGCGGGAGGCCAGCAGCCGCGCCATCGAGACGGGGTCGCCGGCTTGGCGGCCGGTGAGGCGGGCGTTCAGATAGTCCTTGGGCTCGAGCACGCAGGCGAGCGCGCGGAAGCAGGCCTCTTCCTCCTCCCGCAGCCAGGCGAGGCGCGCCAGCGGATGGAAGGCGTTGATGCGCTGCGCCTCGGGGTGCTCGCCCAGCCGCGCGCGCAACCGCCCCGCGGCAGCCTCCGAGCGCGTATCCTTCCAGGTCATGGCCGGGCGCAGCTGGCGCCCGTCGCGACCGAGGAAGACCTGCGTGCGGGTGACACCGCAGATCGCGACGGCCTCGATTGCGTCGAACAAGGCGGGCTCGGCCTCGGCGAGCTGTCCGGCCGCCTCGACGAGGATGCGCCACCAGGCGGTCGCGTCGATCTCCGACCAGCCCATGCGGTCGATCGCGGTCGGGCCGAGGATCATCGCCTGCGCGCGGGTCACGCCGGTCTCGTCGATCAGCGCGGCGCGGAAGCTGGTGCCGCCGAGATCGCAGGCGAGGACGACGCTCATACGGTGGCTCCCGGGGCCGAGTCCGTGACGTCGCGATGGATCGTGAAGCGGTAGATGTCGCCGCGGATCAGGTTGTCGCTGACCTCGACCACCGCACCGGTCGCGTCCCGCGCCACGCGCTGGGAACGGAACACCGCCGTGCCCGGCGCGATCGCCAGCGGCTCGGCCTCCTCGGCGCTGACGGACCAAGGCTCCAGGGTTTCCTCGACGGTAGCGACCTGCACGCCGCGGCATTCGGCGAGATAGCGATAGAGCGAGGCATTCTCGAGATCGGCGGCCGTGGTTTCACCCAGCGTCACGAGCCCGACGCGCGAACGCTGCAGAACCGCCGGTTGATCGTCGAGGCAGCGCAGGCGGGTCAGTTCGACGAGGCCGTCGGCCGCGGCCGGCCCGAACAGCGCCGCTTCCTCCGCGGCGGCGGGCCGCGCGACGAGCGCGATCACGCGCGTGGTCGGCACGCGCCCCGCCATCCGCGCCTCGGTGTGAAAATCGACGATGCTGCCGAGATTCTTGGCGATGTGCCGCGGACGGTAGAAGGTGCCCCGCCCCTGCCGGCGCTCGATCAGGCCCTGATCCTGCAGCTGCTTCAGCGCCGCGCGGATGGTGGTGCGGCTGGCGCCGTAGCGCTCGCAGAGCTCATGCTCGGAGGGGATCGCGCGGGACGTGTCGCCGCCCGCCGCGAGGCCGCGTTCCAGACTTCGGGCGATGTCCTGATAGCGGATCACGCGGCGGCCCCGGCTGAGGAGCCACCATGAAAGATACAAATCCAATACAAGTCAAGCGGAGTGGAGCCGCGGAGGCGAGAGCGATCAGAAGTCGCTGGTCAGGCCCTTCACCTCCCAGTCATTGTAGCGCACCGGCTCGAGCCCGCCGCGCCCGTCGATCTCCTTGCGGCTGGCGACATCGGCCGCGCGCGCATCGATCTCGGCCCGTCTGGCCTGCGCCTCGGCCAGCGCGCGCTGCGCCGCCGGCGACAGGGTCTTCGGTGCGGTCTGCGCGCCATCCGCCGGGGCGGGGGTCACGTCATGGGGCTCGCTCATCGCCTCGGTCTCTCGCAAAGTCCTTGCAGGATCGCCGTCCGCTTCACCACATAAGGGCCTGAACCGCATCCGGGGAGAGGCATGTCGCCGCGAGCCGGGCCGCGAAGCAAGGGGATGACGATGAACTATGTCCGCACCGGCATGCTGATGGCCGGTCTCACCGCGCTCTTCGGCGCGGTCGGCTATCTGCTCGGCGGCGGCGGCGGCATGCTGATGGCGCTCGGCTTCGCCGCCGTCACCAACCTGTTCAGCTACTGGAACTCGGACCGGCTGGCGCTCGCCGCCCACAACGCCCATGAGGTCGACGAGCGGAGCGCGCCGGAGCTGTACGGCATGGTGCGCGACCTCGCGGCGAGGGCCAACATGCCGATGCCGCGCGTCTACCTGATCGACGAGGACCAGCCCAACGCTTTCGCCACCGGCCGCAACCCGGAGAATGCGGCGGTTGCGGCCACCACCGGCATCCTGCGCACTCTGAGCTATGAGGAGCTGGCGGGCGTGATGGCGCATGAGCTGGCCCACATCAAGAACCACGACACGCTGACGATGACGATCACCGCCACCATGGCGGGCGCGATCTCCTCGCTCGTGACCTTCGGCATGATGTTCGGCTCGCGCGAGAACCGGCCCAACCTCATCGTCCAGATCCTGCTCTCGATCCTGGCGCCGATGGCCGCGATGATCATCCAGATGGCGATCTCGCGCTCGCGCGAATACGAGGCCGACAAGCTGGGCGGGGAGATCTGCGGCAATCCGGTCTGGCTCGCCAATGCCCTGGCCAAGATCGCCGGCGGCGTCGCGCACACGCCGAACGAGACGGCGGAGGCGAAGCCTGCTACGGCGCACATGTTCATCATCAATCCCCTCACGGCTGGCGGCATGGATTCCCTGTTCTCGACCCACCCCGATACCGGCAACCGCATCGCCGCGCTGATGGAGCAGGCCCGCGCCATGGGCGTCGGCCGCAGCGGCGGCGGCTTCATGAGCCAGGCGATCCAGAGCCCCTGGAGCGGCGGGTCCGGCCGGGCGCCGGGTCCCTGGGGCTGATCCGGTGGCGAAGGGACGCAAGGCGGACGCTCTCCACACCGAAGCAGGACCGACAGAGGACGGCAACAGCGGAACGGCGCCGGGCCTGCCGGCTCGCAAGCTCGCCGCGGCCGTGATCGACGAGGTGCTGCGGGCGAAGCTCTCGCTCGACGACACCCATGAGCGGCTGGCGCCGTCCTACGGGCTCGACGCCGCCGACAGCGCCCTGGCGCGCGCCATCGCAATCACCGCCTTCCGGCGCCTGGGCACGATCCAGGAGGCGATCAACGCGCGTCTGGAGCGCGGCAGCCCGCGCAATTCCGGGCCCTTTGAGCCGATCATGGTCGCGGCCGCCGCGCAGATTCTGTTCCTCGACGTGCCGGACCATGCCGCCGTCGATCTGGCGATCCGCCAGCTCCACGAAGATGCGCGCTCTTCGCGCTATGTCTCGCTCGGCAATGCGCTGCTGCGGCGGCTGGCCCGTGAACGCGAGGCCATCCTCGCCGAGGCGGTCGACCCCTTCCTCGACACGCCGGAATGGCTCGCCGAGAGCTGGATGGAGAGCTATGGCGAGAATGTCGCCGCCGCCATCGCCGAGAGCCATCGCGACGAGCCGCCGCTCGACATCTCGGTGAAATCCGATCCCGAGGGCTGGGCGGAGAAGCTGGACGGCCTCCTGCTGCCGACGGGCTCGATCCGCCTGCGCGAGCGCGGCGGCATCACCGGCCTGCCCGGCTTCGACGACGGCGCCTGGTGGGTGCAGGACGCCGCCGCGGCGCTGCCCGTGCGCCTGCTCGCGCCGAAGCCGGGCGAGCGCATCGTCGATCTCTGCGCCGCGCCCGGCGGCAAGACCGCGCAGCTCGCGGCGATGGGCGCGCAGGTCACGGCCGTCGATCGTTCAGGACCGCGCCTGCGCCGGCTCCGCGCCAATCTGGAGCGGCTTGCCCTCACGGCCGAGATCGTCACCGCCGATGCCGCTCAATGGCAGGCCGAGCCCTTCGACGCCGTGCTGCTCGACGCCCCCTGCAGCGCCACCGGCACGATCCGCCGCCACCCCGACGTCGCCTGGACGAAATCGCCCGAGGATCGCGACAAGCTCGTCGCGCTGCAGGCACGGCTGCTCGAAGCCGCGGCGCGTCTGACGAAGCCGGGTGGCCGGCTGGTCTATTGCACCTGCTCGCTCGAGCCGCAGGAAGGCGAGGCGCAGATCGAGGCCTTCCTGAAGGCCCATGCCGATTTCGTCCGCAAGCCCGTCGAGCCCGCGGAAATCGGCGGCCTCACCGAGGCGATCGACCGCAATGGCGACATGCGGACCCTGCCGCAGCAGCTCCGCAACGAGACGCCACGTCTCTCGGGATGGAGCGGATTTTACGCAACCCGCCTGATCAGGCTATGACAGCCTGGGGAATCGGACGGGCGATCGACGCCTTGGGTCGTGAGTACGGGGCATATCGGGGCATTGAACGGCTGGTCTGAGCGCAGGGGTTTGGCGCAGGCCGCGATCGGACGGGCGGCCCGGCGAACCCGTGGTCAGCTCTTCGGCATCGCGCGCCGGCTCTGGCCGTTCGGGCGATCCGCCGCGACGCGCCTCCTCTTCGCGCCCCATGATCTGCGGACCGCAGATCCGACCACAGCGGCCGACATCTACGCCGGCTACTACGCCTTCGCCGGCCGCACCCTGCGCACCCATGGCGAATCCCCCTTCGACAGCGCGCCGCCGAGCGAGGCCTGGGCCGAGGCGCTGTTCGGCTTCGGCTGGCTGCGCCACATGCACGCCGCCAATACGGCGCTCGCCCGCGCCAATGCCCGGGCGCTCGTCGAGGACTTCATCGCCCGCAAGCGCGAGCGCGGCGAGATCGCGCGCCGCCCGGCCGTGGCGGCACGCCGGCTGATCTCGCTGCTCTCGCATTCGCCCCTGCTGCTGGAGGGTGCCGACCATGTCTTCTACGACCGCTTCCTGCGCCATGTCTGGCGCCTGGCCGACCGCCTGCATTTGGAGCTGGCCGGAGCGGTGGAGGGCGGCGCACGCCTCAACTGCCTGATCGCGGTGAGCTTCGCGGCCATCTGCCTCGACGGACAGGACGGCCGCCGGCGCCGCCTCGATCACCTACTGTCCGACGAACTCGACCATCAGATCCTGCCGGATGGCGGCCATCTCAGCCGCAATCCGCGCGTTCTGATCGAACTGCTTCTCGATCTTCTGCCCTTGCGCGAGACCTTCATGGCGCGCGGCATCGAGCCGCCACGCGGCATGCTGATGGCGATCGAGCGGATGATGCCGCATTTGCGCCTGTTCCGGCACGGCGACGGGGCGCTGGCCCTGTTCAACGGCATGGGTACGACGCCGCCGGACCTGATGGCGACACTGGCAGCCTATGACGACGCCCGGGCGCGGCCGATCGAGCAGGCCGGCTATTCCGGCTACAGCCGCCTGACCGGGGAGCGCGCCCTCGTCGTGATCGAGGCCGGCGCTGCGCCACGGGGCGCCTATTCCGTCGAGGCCCATGCCGGCTGCCTCTCCTTCGAGTTCTCGAGCGGCGCCCAGCGCATCGTCGTCAATTGCGGAACCAGCCGCTACGGCTCGGCCGAGCTGCGCCAGGCGGCGCGCAGCACGGCCGCCCATTCCACGCTGACCCTCGCCGATCGCTCGAGCGCCACCTTCGGCCGCGTGCTGGGCGAGATGCGAGTCATCGCCGGCCCCGCCGATGTGCGCGTCGCGCGGCAGGACACGGAAACCGGCCCCGAATGGGTCGGCAGCCATGATGGCTATCGCCGCGGCCTCGGCGCCGTGCACACCCGCCGCATTCTGCTCGCGCGCGACGGCGCCGCGCTGTCGGGAGAAGACGAGGTCACGCTGAGCGAGCCGCCGCCCAACATGCCGGCGGTGGCGCGTTTCCACCTCCACCCGGCGGTCAGGGCGAGTCTCGTGCGCGATGGCGAGGCCGTGATGCTGGCTCTGCCGAATGGCGAGGTCTGGTCCTTCGAGGCGCAGGGACTGCCGCTTTCGGTCGAGGAAAGCATCTTCCTGGCCGCGGCCGACGGCCGGCGACGAACCGAGCAGATCAGCGCCACCTTCGATGCTGTGGCGACGCCCCGGATCGCCTGGCGCTTCAGCCGCGTCGGCGCGGCCGGCCCCGCATCCGCGCGCTTCCGCCCTCCACCACCGGAGGAGACCCCGCCGGAATCGCCCGCGGAACCCTGAACGGTCGGCTCACTTTGCTTTGCGCGCCGCAGCATGATAGCTCGCGCCCGACCGTCTCCTGTGCTGGACCCTTTCCGATGCCGACCGAGCTCCGCCGCGTCGAACGCGCCCTCCTTTCCGTCTCCGACAAGACCGGGCTGGTCGAGTTCGCGCGCGCCCTGAACCGGCTGGGCATCGCCCTCGTCTCGACGGGCGGCACGGCGAAGGCGCTGGCCGAGGCCGGCCTGCCCGTCTCCGACGTGTCGGACCTCACCGGCTTCCCGGAGATGATGGACGGGCGCGTCAAGACGCTTCACCCGAAGGTTCATGGCGGTCTGCTCGCGATCCGCTCCCACCCCGAGCATCAGGCCTCGATGCTCGGCCACGGCATCGCGCCGATCGACCTGCTCGTCGTCAATCTCTACCCCTTCGAGGCGACGGTCGCGGCCGGCAAGCCCTATGACGACTGCATCGAGAACATCGATATCGGCGGCCCCGCGATGATCCGCGCCGCCGCGAAGAACCATCACGACGTCGCCGTCGTCGTCGAACCCTCGGATTACGCAGCGGTCCTCGCCGATCTCGAGGCGCAGAAGGGCGCGACCACGCTGACGCTGCGCCGCCGGCTCGCGCAGAAGGCCTATGCCCGCACGGCGGCCTATGACGCCGCGATCTCGAACTGGTTCGCCAATGAGCTGGGCGACACCGCCCCGGCCTATCGCGCGCTCGGCGGCCAGCTCGCCGAGACGATGCGCTATGGTGAGAACCCGCATCAATGGGCGGCCTTCTACCGGACGCCCGGTACCCGGCCCGGCGTCGCCACGGCCCGCCAGGCCCAGGGCAAGCAGCTCTCCTTCAACAACATCAACGACACCGACGCCGCCTTCGAATGCGTCGCCGAGTTCGACCCCGCGACGGCGGCCGCCTGCGTCATCGTCAAGCACGCCAACCCTTGCGGCGTCGCCACGGGCCCCTCGCTGCTCGCCGCCTATGAGCGCGCGCTGGCCTGCGACCCGGTCTCGGCCTTCGGCGGCATCGTCGCGCTCAACCGCCGGCTCGACGCCGAGGCCGCGCGGAAAATCGTCGAGATCTTCACCGAGGTGATCATCGCGCCCGAGGCGGACGAGGATGCGATCGCCCTGATCGCCGCCAAGAAGAACCTGCGCCTCCTGCTCACCGGCGGCCTGCCGGATGTGCGCGCGCCCGGCCTCTCGCTGCGCACCGTCTCGGGCGGCTTCCTCGCCCAGGCGCGCGACAACGCCGTGGTCGACGACATGGAACTGAAGGTCGTGACCAAGCGCCAGCCGAGCGAGCGGGAGCTGGCCGATCTGCGCTTCGCCTTCCGCGTCGCCAAGCACGTCAAGTCGAACGCCATCGTCTATGTGAAGGACGGCGCCACCGTCGGCATCGGTGCCGGCCAGATGAGCCGTGTCGATTCCTCGCGCATCGCCGCGTGGAAGGCGGCCGAAGCCGCCAAGGCCGCTGGCTTGCCGGAGACGCTCGCGAAGGGCTCGGTCGTCGCCTCCGACGCCTTCTTCCCCTTCGCCGACGGCCTGCTGGCCGCGGCCGAGGCCGGTGCGACGGCCGTGATCCAGCCCGGCGGCTCGATGCGCGACGACGAGGTGATCAAGGCCGCCGACGAGGCCGGACTCGCCATGGTCTTCACCGGCCATCGCCATTTTCGCCACTGAGCCCAACCGCGCAGGGAGGGCTGCCGGATGCACACGCTGAAACTCATCGCCGCCGGTTTCGCCCTGCTCGGCGCGCTGCATTTCCTGGCGCGCCGGCTGAAGCTCGGCGGCGGCGATCCGACCGGCTTCGCCGTCAAGCTCTTCCTGCCGCTCTGGCTCGTGGCTGCGCTGGTCAATCTCTGGGTCGGCGTCAACCGCGCCGGCTACACGCTGCTGCAGGAGATGCCGTTCTTCTCGCTGGTCTTCGGCCTGCCGGCAGCGTTCGCGATCCTGCTCTTCCTGAAGTTCAGGTGATGCGATGAGCCTCGATTCCGTCCGCGCCTTCTTCGCCGCCCATGCCCCCGACATCCCGGTCATCGTCACGCCCGAGAGCAGCGCGACGGTCCAGCTGGCCGCCGCCGCCCATGGCGTGGAGCCCGCACGGATCGCCAAGACGCTGTCGCTGCGGGTCGGCGAGCGCGTCGTCCTGGTGGTGGCGCGCGGCGATGCCCGGCTCGACAACCGCAAGGCCAAGGCGGCGTTCGGCGCCAAGCCGCGCATGCTCGATCTGGCCGAGGTCGAGGCGCTGACCGGCCATCCCGTCGGCGGCGTCTGCCCTTTCGGGCTCGCGACGCCGCTGCCGGTCTATTGCGACATCTCGCTGAAGGCCTTCGAAGAGGTCGTGCCCGCCGCCGGTTCGACGCACAGCGCGGTGCGGATCGCGCCCGATCGCATCGCAGCGCTGACCGGCGCGGACTGGGTCGATGTTTGCCAGGATGTCGTCGCCTCGGACGGCTGACGGACCTCAGCCGGAATCCGCCAACCGGCCCGTCAGCGCCATGGCAGCGGCGGGATTGCGGATTTTGGCGCCGCTGATCACGTAGAGAAAGACGTCGCGCGCCACGGTCGGCGCTGGCTCCGTGGCGACGCACTCCAGATCGCCGGGAGCCTCTCCCTTCGACCATTGCCGCGCACGCTGCACCCATCGGTCGAGATCGGCGTCCGGATAGCCCTCCGGCTCCTCCTCGCGCGTTCCCATGATCCGGGCACAAACGAAGGGCGCCGTCGCATCGGCGATCTGCGGATAATCCGAATCCGCCGCGGTGATCGCCGCCACGCCATACTCCCGCAGGAGAGCGATGAAGTCCGGTGTACGAAAGCTGTCATGGCGGACCTCGACGGCATGGCGGATCGCGAGGCCGTCGACGTTGTGCGGCAGAAGCTTCAGGAAGGCCTCGAAATCAGCCGGGTCGAAGGCCTTGGTCGGCATGAACTGCCAGTTGATGGGCCCGAGCTTTTCCTTCAGCTCCGTCACGCCGCTGCCGAAGAACTTCTCGATCGACGCGCCCGCTTCCGCCAGCACCCGGCGATTGGTGATGTAGCGCGAACCTTTGACGGCAAAGACGAAGCCGTCCGGCGTCTCCGCCCGCCAGCGGGCAAAACTCTCAGGCTTCTGCGAGCCGTAATAGGTGCCGTTGATTTCGATCGTGCCCAGATGCGCGGCCGCGTGCTCGAGCTCCCGCTTCTGCGGCAGGCCCTCGGGATAGAATGTGCCGCGCCAGGGTTCGAACACCCAGCCGCCGATACCGACCCGGATCGTGCCCTGCGGCTTGGTCATCGTCATCTCCAGCGTGGCAAGGTCTCGGTCCGATGCGAGCGCGGCTGTGAAGCCGGCCCAGCACTGTCTCCGACCCTAGCAGGCGTTCGACCTGGTCCGAAGGCGCTGTGCGCCAGGCTGTGTCAGCAGCGGCACGAGTCTTACACAGCCCCACCTGGCATGAGGCCCATCTGAACGCAAACGCCCGCCGCTTTTCAGCGTGCGGGCGTTTTGATCGTTTGATTTTGGTTGCGGGGGCCAGATTTGAACTGACGA
>NZ_LSKN01000061.1:0-1359 GCF_001557075.1 Methylobacterium sp. CCH7-A2 | reverse complement strand
CCAATTTTCTCGCCGTGACCGGCTATGCGCTGGACGAGATCGTCGGTCGCCACCACCGCATCTTCGTGGCGGAAGAAGAGCGCAGCATCCCCGCCTATGCCCAGTTCTGGGAGAAGCTGCGTCGCGGTGAGTATGACGAGGGCCGGTATCGCCGCATCGGCAAGGGCGGCAAGACCGTCTGGATCCAGGCTAGCTACAACCCCATCCTCGACGCCATGGGCGCGCCGGTGAAGGTGGTGAAATACGCCACCGACATCACCGCCTCCAAGGAGAACGAGGAGCAGATGGAGTTCGCCATCGCCGAGGTCGGCACCGTCGTCCAGGCGGCGAAGGACCGAGACCTGACGAAGCGGATCGCGGTCCGGAACCTCAATCCCAAGAATGTCGAACTCTGCGAGGGCGTGAACGAACTCGTCGACACGCTGGCCGGCCTCGTCGGCCAGGTCGCCGTCGCGGCACAGGGCATCGACACGGCCGCCAAGGAAATCTCCATGGGTGCCGACGATCTCTCGAAGCGCACCGAGGAGCAGGCGTCGAGCCTTGAGGAAACGGCGGCGACGACCGAAGAACTGGCGGCCAGCGTCAAGGCCTCGGCCACCAATGCCCGCAACGCCGCGACGCTGGCCTCGGAGGCGACCACCGCCGCCCAGTCCGGCGGAGACATCGCCGGAGAGGCGGTGCGTGCGATGGCCCGCATCGAGGATGCCTCGCAGAAGATCCAGGCGATCACCCGCGTCATCGATGACATCGCCTTCCAGACCAACCTCCTCGCGCTGAATGCTGCGGTAGAGGCCGCCCGCGCCGGCGAGGCCGGCAAGGGCTTCGCGGTCGTAGCCTCGGAGGTGCGGACTCTCGCCCAGCGCTCCGGCGAGGCCGCCAAGGACATCTCCGCGCTGATCTCCTCCTCGAACGCCGAGGTCGGCGAGGGAGTCAAGCTGGTGCGCAAGGCCGGCGACTCCCTGACCGCGATCCTCGAGGCCTCGCGCAAGGTGGCGGCGACCATCGCCGACATCTCCGCGGCCGGCGGCGAACAGGCGAATGGAATCGACGAGATGAGCCAGACGGTCGCCCATCTCGACGAGATGACCCAGTCCAACGCCGCCCTCGCCGAGGAAAGCGCCGCTTCAGCCAACGCCCTGGCCGACCGCATCGCCCAGCTCAACGGCCTCGTCGCGGGCGACCGCACTGAGGCAGGCGGCACGGCCGCGGCCGGCACCGCCGGGGCGCTGCAGCGCCAGGTCCAGGCCGCCTTTGCCGGGCCGCGTTCCGCCCGGCCGTCTGCGCCTTCCGCGCGCCCGGCACCGCCTCCGATGAAGAAGGCCGTCAACGCGCACGCGTCCGGCTGGGACGAGTTCTGAC
>NZ_LSKN01000008.1:0-69461 GCF_001557075.1 Methylobacterium sp. CCH7-A2 | reverse complement strand
ACCTCCTCTCCAGAGGGGTCAGTTCCTCATGGCGTCAGGGGGGCAGTTTGTCGTGGCGCCTGACACACCCTCACAGCGCGACGATTTTCTGCCTCGCTCCTCTCGAGCGCTCAGCGCCAAAACGTCGATGCCTCGTCCGGGCGAGTTGCGCCAACAACTGCTCATTCACCCGCATTTTTCCTACCAGGAGGTGCACGGTAACGCTCTCATACGACCACTATGCAGCGGGGATCGAAGCCCTCATTTTCACGACCTCCGTTTTGAGTGGGATATCCGGCCTGGTTGGCTAGCACGCGCGTTCGCCCGACCATGTAGTCGTGCGACCCGTGATCGTGGCCATGGATCCAGAGCTTGGGCTGGAACTCCACGATGACGGCACTAAGGTCCGAAACGAAGGCAGGCGACAATGCGTCGCCCAGGTGCCTCTTCTGAACAGACTGCGGATGCGGCGCATGGTGGGTGACCACGACGGTCGATCCGTCATGCGGCTTCGCGAGTTCGCTGCGTATGAAAGCGAGGTCGAGCCGATGTTCGGCCAGGGCGTGCCGGGGCGCGAAGCGGCCGTAACGACCGCCCTCCTCTTGGTACCGGATCAGGCGGTGATCGTTCAGCTCTTGTCCGGCCGAGGCCATCGACTGACTTGGCGTGCTCAGGAGGCGATAGTCAGTCCAGAGGGTGCAGCCGATGAAGCGGACCTGCCCGATGGCCACAGTCCGGCGATGCAGCAGATAGATACCTGCCTTGTCGGCGATTTCGCGCCCGAGAGCCGAGGCGCTGTTCAGCTCGTGCTTATAGAACTCGTGGTTGCCAGCGACGAAGACGATGTCGCGGTCACGGAGGGGGCCGGCTTCCCGCTGTCGCACCAACCACTCGAGAGCAGCCGTAATCGGCTTGTGCACATCGCCGGCAAACACAGCGACGTCAAATTCCGGCATCGGCTCGGGAAATTGGAACGGGCCGAATTCCAGATGCAGATCGGAGATCACCAACAGGCGCGTAGCAACCTTGTCCCTCAATTCAGCTACCGATGTTGAGGCGCTTGTCACGTCACCGCCGGGTTGTGTCTTGGCTGAACTCAGCGAGCCGGTCGAGAAGCTCGACAAGTGCGCTATGCGTCGCTGGCGAAGGCCCTTGCGCCAGCGCCCTCTCGAACTCGGCGATGTGCATTGAAAACAGACCAGCGCAGTGCGGGCCGATTACATCTTCCTCGAAGTGGTCACCGACGAACAAAACTTGCTCTGGCTCTAGGCGGAACTGCGTGCAAACCTGCTGATAGATCTCAGCTTGCGGCTTCATAAAACCGACTTGGAAGGACATGACGAGCGCATCTGGGGTGTGCGGCAGGCACCGAAGCAAAGCGCTCTGGTACGGCGCAGCAAGGTTGGAGCAGACACCAACCCGCAGTCCTACCTGGCGCAGCGATTCCCAGAGGACTTTCATTCCGTGCCTAAGCCGGGTCGACGCAAGCTCCGCTTCCAGGTCAGCCTCAAGCGCGACCATGCTTTCTTCATCAAGGGCGAGCGAGAGGTCATAAGCGAGATCGCGAAGGCTGGTTGGCTTGGTCAGTACCCTCCTTACGGTGTCCGGTGTAGGGTCATCGCCCAAAAGCGTTTTGAACGGCCGGCGCTTGTCGCCAATCTCGACGAGCGTTCCGAAGCTATCGAAGCAGACGGCCCGGATCTGCAGGCGCACGTCATCCCGGATTATTCCTTGTGGCACGTTCAAGTCGCTTTCATCGGCGAGAGTGGACGTCGTCCGGATTTTACGGGATTCGCCCATTCATCTGGTGTGAAGTGCCAACGGCCGGCGCTACGCGGGATCGACCGCTGACAAGCGTTCAAAGAACTTGCTGATATAGCGCGGAGCATAGATCGATGGATGAGATGACAAAGACGCCTCAAACTCGCCAATTGGCAGCGCGCTCGCGCCGGCAGCAATCGGACCGCTAACATCTGCCTCCAGCCGACTTCCCACGAACAGTACTTGAGAGACCGGCAGATGGAGCTGCGATGCCACGATCCGATAAATCTTCTTGTGCGGTTTCATAACCCCGTATCGATGCGAAAGAACCCACGCATCAAATTGATCGGGAAGTACCTCGAGTACCGACTGAGCATATGGAAAAGGCAAATTTGAACATATTGCGATCTTGAGCCCTGCTCGCTTGATTGCGTTCCACATTGCCGGAATTCCCGGTCGAAGCTGTATTGTAGCGAGCTCTGCTTCGAGATCGGTTTCCCAATCAACGATCATGGCCTCTGTTGGTTTGTCGAGCGTCTTGTGAGCCAGTTCTCTGATGCTAAACGGGTTTGTTAGCATCGCTTTAGACAGGGAATCGTAGCCACCTTCAATGAATCGGCGATAAGGCTTTCTCCTTTCGGTTAGATCGACAGTCGTACCAAAGCAGTCAAAGCAAACGGCGCGGATCTTGGGCACTTTACCTCACATCCAGGAATGCTGCAGCTGGGAGCACGATTGGGATTCTTAAACAGCGCCGTTTGGGCATCTCCTAACCCGCGCTTTCGCGGAACATCGTCGAAAATCACAGATTTTCGTTTCTGCATCGCTGGAGTCCCGGAAAGGCAGAAAGCGAGTCGCTATTTAGATACTATAATACCTAGAAATGAAAAGCGGTATTCCGTTTCGTTCCCTGCATGGACGTTCGGCAAATCGTTGGAAAAAACATGCGCAAATTCCGCATCGCCGCCGGGCTGTCTCAGGACCAGGTTGCCGTGCGCATGGGAGTAGAGCAGACCTATGTGAGCGGACTTGAGCGGGGCATCCGCAATCCGACCTTAACGACGCTCGATCGTGCGGCTACGGCCCTGTGCGTGAAGATCGCTGAACTGCTGGAAGCGTCTGACAATCCGTAAACGCCACCGTCGACGATCCCGTTTGCATAGAGGGCGGGGCGGGGAATGACGTGATAAAAAAGAAGCGTCGGCTCCTTGCGACGCTGGCACCTGCTGACTGCATTACAGCAAGGCCGACGAAAACGGCAACGCCTACCCAATCCGCAAGAATCCCCGGCTTCGCAATCCTGACCAACTGCGCCGGGGCTTCTTGCTGGTCGTAGCAGGCCGTCGAACCGAGCTAGCAGACGTGCCGGGAAACGGGGCGCCCATTTACCTAGGGCCCGTCCCGATCCTATATATTAGGAGCCCCTTACAGTAAGGCCATAGACCGGGCCGAGATCGCCCTGCTCGTCGGCCCACTCGTCCCAGATCGTGACGCCGTTGTCCTGCAGATAGCGCACATTGGTGTCGCCGCGCAGGAACCAGATCAGCTCGTGGATGATCGACTTGAGATGGAGCTTCTTGGTGGTGACGAGCGGGAAGCCCTCGCCGAGATCGAAACGCATCTGGTGGCCGAACACGGCGATCGTGCCGGTGCCGGTGCGGTCGTCCTTGCGGACGCCCTCGTCCAGGACGCGTCGGAGCAGGTCGTGATACTGGCGCATGCGCGAATCTCTTGTCGAAGCGCGCCACCATAGCGGCTGACCGCCGGGCCCGCGCGCCCGCGCCGCCGCTCGTCCCCCGGTTTCTGTCAGGAACCGTGAGCGGGCGCGCCGGGTTGCCTCCCGGACCCCTGACCGAAACCGAACAGGAGACGAGACCATGACCCTGCGCGACCGGACCCGCGCGACCCTGCTGGCCGCGGCACTGGCCCTGCCCCTCCCCGCTCTGGCGCAGGTGCAGGCGCCGAACACGCCTGCCGGCGCAGGCGCCCCGGCCATTTCGATGGACGAGGCCCGCCGCATTGCCAATGAGAACGGCATGGTGCGGATCGAGGAGATCAGCCTCGACGACGGCAAATGGGAGATCGAGGGTCGCGACGCCGCCGGCGCCGAAATCGAGATCGACCTGCGGGCAACGGACGGCACCGTCATCAAGATGGAACGGGACCGGCCAGCGGCGGCGGGCGTCCGACCCTGACGGCCGACCTCACGCGATCGCGAGGTGAATTGACCGGAGGCCGGCGGGACATTCCCGCCGGCCTTTCCCATATGCCGATCCGAGATCGAGAGGACTGACGATTCATGATCAAGCTGATGGGACTAGGTGCTGTCGCGGCGGCGGCGTGGGCCGTTGCCGCGGTGGTGACCTGCACGCCCGCCGATGCGGGCCGGCCCGGCACGGCCGCGACACAGGTCGCATCCCTCCACGATCCGGCCTACCGCGTCTCGGAAGACGCGGCCCGGCGCATCGCCTGGCGCTCGGGCGTGGATCACATCGAGGATCTCGTGCTGGTCGACGAGCGCTGGGAGGTCGCGGGCCGCGACCGCAGCGGCAACGAGGTCGCCGTCGACATCCACGCCCATGACGGCCGGATCCTGCGCCACCTCCCGCCACCCGGAAATTAAGCCGGCACCACGACCATCGGCTCTTTCCCCGGCGCGATGCAGCCCCTATATTGGTCGTGCCGTTCGCAAGACCGGCTATGGCGATAAACGAGCGTCGGAATAAGCTTTTCGGACCCGGGGGCGGTACCCGGCGCCTCCACCACAGCCCTGCGGCGCGAGCCCTGGGGCGGCCTGCGGGATCTTGGACCGCGGGCTTGCCAGGCCACCGAGTGGCAGGGTTGCGGCGGGGGCGAAATAGGATCGACGAGAGTGTAAAGGCCGTTCTTTTGCCCGGTATGGTTCCGCCGTTATAGGGCTAACGCATAGTTGCCAACGACAACAATGCTCGGGTTGCTGTCGCCGCGTAAGCGGTGCTGGTTCCCAAACCTAAGTCCTTCCGTTTAGCGACGTAAGGCGGGGCCCGGAGGCGCCTGGCAACAGAAGCCTCCACTTTTTTGTCAGGCTGCCTTGTGGCTGCCGCGGGATGCTGGAAGCGGAAACCACGACACGATGTCCAAGGACGTTCTTCGCTATGATCTGATGGTGCAGGACGCGTTGAAGGGTGTCGTGCGCAAGATCCTGACCGAGGCCGGACGCGACGGGCTGCCGGGCGACCACCACTTCTACATCACCTTCCGGACGACGGCCCCGGGCGTGCGCCTCTCGCAGCGACTGCGCGACAAGCACACGGAGGAGATGACCATCGTCCTCCAGCATCAGTTCTGGGATCTCAGCGTCAGCGAGCACGCCTTCGAGGTCGGCCTTTCGTTTTCGAGCGTGCCGGAGCGCCTGCTCATCCCGTTCGACGCCATCACCACCTTTTTCGACCCGTCCGTGCAGTTCGGCCTGAAGTTCGAGACGCAGGAAGGGGCCGAGCCCGCGGCTGCGGCGGAGCCGGCCGCCTCGCCTCGCCCGCGCGGTGCCGGCTCGGAGCCGAGCGAGGCCCCGCCCGCTCCCCTCGCCCTCCCCGTCAAGGCGACACCCGCCGGGGTTCCCGCCATCAAGCCGCGCGAGGTGTCTCCGGCGGCCGCCAAGGGCGTCAAGGCGACCAAGGCCGCGCCCGAGGATGCCAAGACCGAGGAGACGCCGGAGACCGCCGAGAGCGGCGGCGCCCAGGTCGTCAGCCTCGATTCCTTCCGCAAGAAGACCTGACCGGCCGGGTGCCGGCCGCGATTCCGCACCGGGCTCGTCCCGCCGGCGCTCGCGCCGGGGCAGCCCCTTCAAGGCAGGCCGCCATGTCCGAGACCCGCACCGAAACCGACTCCTTCGGCCCCATCGCCGTGCCCGCCGATCGCTATTGGGGCGCACAGACCCAGCGGTCGCTTGAAAACTTCCGTATTGGCGGGGATCGTGAGCGCATGCCACTGCCGCTCGTCCACGCGCTCGTGCTGGTCAAGAAGGCGGCGGCGCATGTGAATGCCCATCTCGGCCTGATCGACCAGCGCGTCGCCGGCGCCATCGGCCAAGCGGCGGACGAGGCGCTCTCGGGCCAGTTCGACGGGCATTTCCCCTTGGTGATCTGGCAGACCGGCTCGGGCACCCAGTCCAACATGAACGTCAACGAGGTGCTCGCCAATCGCGCCAACGAGTTGCTCGGCGCCGGCCTCGGTGCCAAGTCGCCGGTCCACCCCAACGATCACGTCAATCGCGGCCAGTCTTCCAACGACAGCTTCCCGACCGCGATGCACATCGCCGCCGCGCTGGAAATCTCGCGTTCGCTCCTACCGGCGCTGCGCGATCTCGAGCAGGCGCTGGCCGCCAAGGCCGCGGCGTTCGATGGGCTAGTCAAGATCGGCCGCACCCATCTCCAGGACGCGACGCCCGTCACGCTCGGCCAGGAATTCTCGGGCTATGCGATGCAGCTTCATCTCGGCGTCAGTCGGATCCAGGCGTCTCTCGGCGGGCTGCACGCCCTGGCGCAGGGCGGCACCGCTGTCGGCACCGGGCTGAACACCCATCCCGATTTCGCCGCCCTCTTCGCCCGCGAGGTCGAGTCGCTGACCGGCGTGCCCTTCCGCAGCGCCGACAACAAGTTCGAGGCGCTGGCGAGCCATGGTGCGCTCGCCGCCGCCCATGGCGCACTCGCCGCACTCGCCGCCGATCTGTTCAAGATCGCCAACGACATCCGCCTGATGGGCTCGGGCCCGCGCTCGGGGCTGGGCGAGATTTCCCTCCCCGAAAACGAGCCCGGCTCCTCGATCATGCCCGGCAAGGTCAATCCGACCCAGGCCGAAGCCCTGACCATGGTCGCGGCCCAGGTCATGGGCAACCAGACCACGATCGGCTTCGCCGCCAGCCAAGGCCATTTCGAGCTCAACGTGTTCAAGCCCGTGATCGGCGCCGCCTTCCTGCAGTCGGTGAGGCTTTTGACCGACGCGGCCGACAGCTTCCGCACCCACTGCGTCGAGGGCATCGTCGCCAATGAGGGCCAGCTGCGCGACCTGCTCTCGCGCTCGCTGATGCTGGTAACGGCGCTGGCCCCCGCGATCGGCTACGACAAGGCCGCCGGCATCGCCAAGGCGGCGCATCACAACGGCACGACCCTGCGCGAAGAGGCGCTGCGCGCTGGCGTGGATGCCGATCTCTTCGACGCCACCGTCCGGCCTGAGCGCATGCTCGGCCCGGCTTGAGGGGCGCCGCGCATGGCCGAGATCATCAATCTGCGCCGGGTCCGCAAGCAGCGCGCGCGGCAGGAGGCCGAGCAGCAGGCGCAGCAGAACCGGATCACCTTCGGCCGCACCAAGGCGGAACGGAGCCTGACCGAGGCCGAGCGCGACAAGGCCGCCCGG
The DNA here is from genome assembly GCF_001557075.1 of Methylobacterium sp. CCH7-A2. NCBI lineage: Bacteria > Pseudomonadati > Pseudomonadota > Alphaproteobacteria > Hyphomicrobiales > Methylobacteriaceae > Methylobacterium > Methylobacterium sp. CCH7-A2. Next base: position 62,330 of record NZ_LSKN01000008.1, on the reverse strand, counting down.
ACCCTGGACGGCCACCGCCTCGCCTCGCCGCCGGACGACGAGCCGACGCCGTGAGCGCGGAGCGGAAGCGATCCCTAACCATCGCCGGCCATCGCACCAGCGTCTCGCTGGAAGAGCCCTTCTGGGAGGCGCTGAAGGAGATCGCCGCTGCCGAGGGACGAACCGTGGCCGCGCTGATCGCGGCGATCGACGACCATCGCGGCCAGGTCAATCTCTCCTCGGCGCTGCGTCTGCATGTGCTGGCGCATTACCGCGACCGCGCGGCAAGAGCGCCGGACTGAAGCGGACAGGCGCATCACCCGCAAAGCGGATTGCCCTTGTCTTGCAGCGCTTTGCGACCGCCACCTGAATCGGCTCCGCAGCGCCCTGAATCAGATTGCGAGGACCAAGCTCAGTTTGGCTGGGCGCCGCGCGACAAGGGGCGCGGCAGGGGCTGGATCTCGAGCGGCGGTGCCAGGGGCGGCGCGGGCTGCAGCCCCGACTCCGGGAAACTCGCCCGCGGCGCACCGGGCAGGATGAGCGGCCCCGGCTGCTGCGGCTGAGAGGCCTCGCGCTCCGCCGCCCGCTCGGCCGCCGCGCGCGCGCGCTCGGCCCGCTCCTCCGCCTCGATGCGGCGGCGCATCTCCTGCTCCATGCGCGCCTGCTCGGCCCGGCGCGCCTCTTCCGCCCGCCGCTCCTCGACCAGGCGGCGGGCTTCCTCGGCCCGACGCTCCTCCTCGGCCCGCTTCTCCTCGGCGAGACGCCGCTCTTCCTCGGCCTTGAGGAACTCGGCGAGCCTGCGGGCATTCTCGCGCATCTCGCGCTCGGCCCGCAGGCGCCGCGCCTGGGCGGCGCGCTCGCGCGCATCCGCCTCGAACGCCTCGACCCGCTCGATCTCCCTCGCCAGGGCGCGGGCGGCGACGACGTTCGACAGCGCATTGACGTCGGTCTCGCGGCGCGGCGCACTCAGCGGCCCGCGCCAGGCGACGCCGATCTGCGGCGCGTCCGCCGGCCAGCCTTTCGGCAGCGCTCCGAGCGGCCGCAGCCCGAGGCGCAGATCCAGAGTGAGGGCTCGCAGATCAACGATGCCGTTGGCCTCGGCCCGCAGCCCATTGCGCTCGAAGGTGAGTGGCTGCAGCCGGATCAGCCCGCCCGCAAGGGTAAAAGGCACGGTCACGCTGCCGAGCGCCCAGGCGTCGCGGTCGAGCGCCTCGGCCAGCCGCTGCTGCAGCCGCGCTGCATCGCTTTCGGAGGCGTCCTCGCCCGTGCCGGCAATGATGCGGGCGTAAGCCGCGGGGTCGAAGCGGCTGAGACGCGCATTTGTGAAGGTCAGGCTCCCGGCTCCCCCTAGCGCCGCGACGAGCCGTGCCGGGCTTTCGCCGGAGCCGCCGGCTTCGATCTGCCCGGAAACCCGACCGCCGAGCCCGCCTCCGGTCAAGGGCCCCAACTCGACCCCTTCGAGAGTGACGCGCCCCGAAAGCAGCCCGAGCCCACCTTCTCGCCGCGTCGTCAGCCGTCCACCGACGCGCCCGCCGCCGAAGCCGGCAGACAGATCGTCGAGCCGCAGCCCCTCCATGTCCGAGCGCAGGGTGAAGCGGGCGTCGCGCAGGATCGTCCCCTCGGCCGCGGTGACGCTGTCCGACTCGATCGCCAGCTGAAAATCGGGCAGCGCGGCCGGCGGCCCGAACCGCGCCGTCGTCCAGGTCGAGAGACCGGCGGGGCCAGCGCCGAGCGCAGCGGCCAACAGACTCCGCAGATCGAGCGTCGGCACGGTGAGCCGGCCACTCAGCATTCCGCCCTCGCGCGCCAGGGACAGCGCGCCCCGCGCGGTCGCCGCACCGAGATTGACGACGACCTCGCCAAGCGTGATCGCCTCCGGAGACGTTCCGAGCCGCGCATGGAGATCGACCAGCCCGTCCGGCAGGAGACGGGCTGCAGCGTCCGGCAGAATCTGGCCAATGCCATCCGCCTGCACGGCGAGCCGCGCCGGGGCCGCAGCCTCGCTCTCGACCGCGATCGAGAGGCCGGGGCCCGCCAGCGTGCCCGTTAGCCGCCCCGCTTCCTGCGTCAGAACGAGCTCGCCGGGGCCGCTCTGGCGCGGCACGGGTAGTCCGAGCGCCTGAAAGGCCTGGCGCCGGTCGGCGAGATCGAAGCGCAGCCTCGCCCCCGTCCAAATCCCGCCGGCATCGAGCCGCCCGGTCAGCGAGAGCCGCCCCGCCTGAGCGCCGCCGTCGAGCACCAAACCGGTTTCGCCGCTGGGCGCGCGGGTGAGCCGGAAGGCGGCATCGAGCCGGGCCAGCCCGTCGGAGGCGCGCCCCAACGCCTGCCGCGCCGGTTCGGGCAGCAACGGCCCCGCCAGCGCCGCGACCGCCTCGAAACGCGGGGCGCGGATGCGACCGGCGATCTCGCCGCCCTCGGCCAGGAGCGCTCCCGAGCCGGACACGCTGACGCCGCCGAAACCGTCGATGGCAAGACGGCTAAGCCGCCAGTCGCGGCCCTGCCGCCGCAGGTCGAGCTGCGCGGAACCGGGTGGCACGTTGCGGAAACGGGCCTGCGTCAGGCTGAGATCCAGCGCCAGATCGCGCGCGCCCAGAAGCACCGCGACGCTCTCGCCGGGCGGCAGATTGGTGAGATCGAACCCGTTCAGCACGGCCCTGGCGGACAGCCGCTCCGCCGTCGCGTCGCCCGACAGATCGAGCCTCACGCCCGAAGAACCTGTCAGCATCAGGCGCTGAAGGGCGAGCCGCCCGCCATCCCAGGCCCCGATCGCCTCGGCGTCGATCTGCCCGAGCCCCGCGACGAGATCCGCCAGAGCCGGATCGAGCCCCGCCCGCGCCAGCACCAGCCCGATGCGGCGCGAATCCCCGGCCTTCAGATTGAGGCGGCCCGCCACACCCTGCGCATCGGCGCTACCACTGGCGCCCAGCAGCGCGCCAGCGACGCGCACCGAGGCCGTGGCCTCCGACAGGCCCTGCGGATCGAGCTTGCCGCGCAGGCCGAAGGCGGAAAAATCCTCGCCGCGCCAGATCAGCTGGTCAAGATCGAGCGACAGGTCGATCTGTCCCGGCAGGCCCTGCAGAGCCCGCTCGAAGCCCGGCCGCGCCGCGAGGGCTTCGGCCAGCGCATCGGCATCGAGCCTGCGGGCGCGCAGCGCCAGGACGCCGCCGCCCGAGCCGGGCATGAACTGGCCTTCGCCCTCCAGCCGCGCCGCGCCCCCGGCAATGTCGAGGACGAGCCCGGCGAGATCGAGCTGGCGGCTGCCGCCGCTGACCTTGCCGGAGAGAGCGAGCGCGCCGCCGGGCGAAAGGGTGAAAGAGCCATCGAGGCCGGGAGCGCTCCCGGTGGCCGGCAGTGTGACGCTGCCGTCGAAGCCGAGCTGGATATCCTGCCCCGTGACGAAGGCCTTCGTCCGGAGTTTCCCGTCGGGCTCGAGCGCGCCGGTCGTGATGCGCAGCGAGGCGCCAGCCGCCTCGCCCTCGATGCGCCAGGGACCTGCGAGGCTGACCGCCGAGATCTCGGCCGCGATCGGGCCGATCGTCACGGGCTCGCGGCCCGCCTCCTGCCAGATCAGCACCGAGCGGCCGATCGAGAGACGGTCGAGGCTCGTCTGCGTCGGCAGACCGGCACCGCCGCGCGCCGGAAGGCGCAATGCGCCGGCCTCGTCGAAGGCGAGCGAAACCGTCGCGCCCTCCGCCCGCGCATCGGCGATCCGGAATTCGCCGCGGGTCAGCGCGGCGAGCGCGAGTTCGACGGTGAGCGTCTCGACCGAGGCGCGGCTCGTCTCCGCCGCCGCGCCGCCGAAGCGGACATCCTGCAGCGTCAGCCGCGGCGAGGGCAGCAGCCGCAGGCCGATGCCGCCGCCGATGCGGGTCTCGACGCCCAGCGTCTCGGCCAAGCGCGCCTCGAAATGCGGGCGATAACCGCGCCAGTCGACAAAGCCAGGCCCGATCAGGGCGGCCAGCAGCGCCAGCACCAGCAGGCCGGCCAGGACGGTCAGGGTCTCACGCAACGTGCGGCACGATCCTCGTCGTGAACATCGTCCCCATCATGCCGGCAAGTCGCGGCGAGATCACGACAATTCGACAGAACTCGGGCGTTTGCTGCTGTCCCGCTCCATCACGGAACTCAGAGAACCACGATCTTGCCAGGGTTGAGGATGTTCTGCGGATCGAGCGCGCGCTTCAGCGTGCGCATGACCGCCAGCGCGGGCGCGCCGTGCTCGGCTTCGAGATATTTGATCTTCTTCTGGCCGACGCCGTGCTCGCCCGTGCAGGTGCCGCCCATGGCGAGCGCCCGCTTGACCAGGCGGTCCAGGAAGCCCTGGACGCGCGCCACCTCATCGGGATCGGCGAGATCGAGCAGCGGCTGCGTGTGGAAATTGCCGTCACCGACATGGCCTGCGATCGGCGCGATCAGCCCGGTCGCCTCGATGTCGCGCTTGGTCTCCTCGACGCAGTCGGCAAGCTGCGAGATCGGCACGCAGACATCGGTCGCCAGCGTGTCGGCACCCGGCCGCAGGGCGCGGCCGGCCCAGTAGCCGTTGTGGCGGGCTTCCCACAGCCGGGTCCGATCCTCGGCCTTGGTCGCCCAGTCGAAGGGGCCGCCGCCGAACTCCGCTGCGATCTCGCCGAAGCGCTCCGACTGCTCCTTCACCCAGGCCTCGGTGCCGTGGAACTCGACGAAGAGCATCGGAGTCTCCGGCAGGCCGAGCTTGGAATGCAGGTTGAAGCCCTTGATCATCACCTCGTCGAGCAGCTCGATCCGCGCCACCGGGATGCCGGTCTGGATCGTCATGATGGCCGTGTCGCAGGCCGCCTTGATCGAGGGGAACGGACAGACGCCCGCCGCGATCGCCTCCGGAATGCCGTGCAGCTTCAGCGTGACCTCGGTGATGATGCCGAGCGTGCCTTCCGAGCCGACCAGCAGACGCGTCAGGTCATAGCCGGCAGAGGTCTTCCGGGCGCGCGTCGATGTCTTGACGACCGAACCGTCCGCCATCACCGCGGTCAGCGCCAGCACATTGTCCTTCATCGTGCCGTAGCGCACGGCGTTGGTGCCGGAGGCGCGCGTCGCCGCCATGCCGCCGAGCGAGGCGTCGGCACCCGGGTCGATCGGGAACATCAGCCCCATGTCGCGCAGATGCTCGTTGAGCTCCTTGCGCGTGACGCCGGCCTCGACGACGCAGTCGAGATCCTCCGCATTCACTGCGACGATCCGCTTCATCTGGCTGAGATCGACGCAAACGCCGCCATAGGGCGCGTTCACATGGCCCTCCAGAGAGGTGCCCGTGCCGAAGGCGATGACCGGTACGCCATGCCGGGCGCAGAGCGTCACGATCTCCGAGACCTCCTGCGTGCTGTGGGGATAGACCACCGCATCCGGCGGCTGGTTGGGGATCCAGGTCAGGGTGTGGCCGTGCTGCTGGCGCACGGCGAGACTGGTAATCAGCCGGTTGCCGAAGGAGGCCGCCAGCGCCTGCGTCACGGCCGCGACGGCGGCGGGAGACGGCGGCAGAGCCGCGGCGGATGCGGAGGTCTCATGCAGGGCGACGGCAGGCACATCCATTGTCAACATCCGGATCTGGAGTTTAAACTCAAAACAAGTCGGCATCGCAGCGGGTTACGAGGCCGGCCATCCGCGGCGTCCCCCCGGCTGGGGGCCGGCGACTAGACTACGCAGTAGGATAGACCGGATCGGCAGGCAACGGGCCGCTTCCGTGTTGCGATGGCGGTGCGGCGACCATGCACACGCCGTGTGACGAAGACCACTGAACCCAGCGCTACGGGAGGACGGGAGGCGGCCATGAAACACGATATCCGCGCTCCGGCGCTGTTCTTCGCGCCTTTCGTCTCCTCGGCCATGCGGGTGGAGCCGCAGTGGATCGATTATAACGGCCATCTCAACATGGCCTATTATCATGTGCTCTTCGACCGCGCGGTGGATGAGGTGTTCTCGCTCGTCGGCCTCACCCGCGATTATGTCGACAGCCGCCACGCCTCGACCTTCACCGCCGAGTGCCACATCCTCTACAAGCGCGAGCTGACCGAGAGCGACCAGGTGCGTGTGACCGCCCAGCTCATCGCCTTCGACGACAAGCGCCTGCACTACTATCTGGAAATGCGGCACGCGACCGAGGGCTGGCTCGCCGCCACCAGCGAGAATCTCTCGCTGCATGTCGACCTCACGAGCCGCAAGGTCTGCCCCTTCCCCGCCGACATCCTCGCCAACATCGCGCTGATGAAGGCCGCCCACAGTATGATGCCGCTGCCGGCGACGATCGGGCGCATCATCGGCATGCCCCAGCGCAGCGCGATCAGCGTCGATGGCACGATCGTTCCGGAGCGTGAGCCCGAGACGCGGCACTGAGCCTGGAAGGGTCAGCGCTCAGTTGGGATCCGGAATGCAGAGGATCTGGCCGCAAGCCTTGCAATGCACCGCGTCAGGCTCATGGCGCTGCAGACCGCAGCGCGGGCAGGGATAGCTCACCTTGGCAGGCCGGAAGATCGCCTGAGCCAGCCGCACGAACAGCGAGATGCCGACGATCATGACCGCGATCGAGGTCAGCTTGCCGGCGGTGCCCGGTAGCGTGATGTCGCCGAAGCCGGTCGTCGTCATGGTGGTGACGGTGAAGTAGAAGGCATCGACATAGCCCTCGATCCCCGGCCGTCCGGTGAAGAAGAAGCTGTAGATGAAGCCGGTGACGACGAAAAGGAAGGTCGTCAGATTGATCACCGCCCGCGCCGCATCCTCTCGGTCGCGGAAGCGGGTGCGCCGCCATTGCTGCCAGATCACGCCGCGCTGCGACAGCGTCCATAGCCGCAGAATCCGAAGGAAGCCGAGATTCTCGAGCATGCTCGGCACGAGCAGCGTCGCGAGGATGACGAGATCGAGAAGCATCGTCGGCTGGCGCAGCAGTCGCGGAATGTTCGAGGCCGCGAGCATCCGCGTCACGATCTCCGCCGCCAGGATCGCGGCAACCGTGTAGTCGATCCAGAGAAAAGCGGGCCGATCCCGGATCAGCGGCGTCGCGATGAAGAAGGCGATGATGACGATGTCGATGACCGTCGTCGCCAACTGGAACCGCAGCGAGGCCGGCGATCGCCCGTGATAGAGCTGTCGGAGGCGATCACGCAGGCTGCCGGGAGCGTCAGGCGCGTCGCAGGGAGGCATCGAGCTCATCGCGCGGCGCTATCACGCGCCCGTCAGGGCGTCCAGCGCAGCCGTGATTGGCGCGAGGCGAGACATCGTTCTAATTTGTCGGCAACGACAAGAACGTCACGGGAGCGAACGCCATGGTCAAAGCGATCTGGAACGGTGCGGTCATCGCCGAATCCAACGACACCATCGTCATCGAGGGCAACCACTATTTCCCCGACTTCTCGATCCGTCCGGACTTCTTCAAGCCGAGCGAGACGACCAGCACCTGCGGCTGGAAGGGCACCGCCAGCTACCATTCGATCGTCGTGGACGGGAAGGAGAACCGGGACGCCGCCTGGTACTACCCCGACCCCAAGCCGGCCGCCGCCGAGATCCGCGGCCGTATCGCCTTCTGGAAAGGGGTCCAGGTCGGCTGACACGCCTCAGCGCTGCCGACGCAGCACGGCGAGCGCGGCGTAGCCGCGATAGAGCGAACGCGCCTGCAGCGTCACGTCGGCGCCCGCGGCGCTGGTCACCAGCACCGCCGCCATATCCCGCCGCGGCGTGACGTGAAAGAGGGCGAGCCAGCGGTTCAGCACCGCGCTGAACGGGCGCGGCAGCTCGCGCTGGTCACCAAAATCGACGATGTGCAGTTCGCCGCCCGGCGCGAGACGCCGCAGCGCCTCCTCGACCACGCCCTGCCAGGGTGGGATCATCGACAGCGCGTAGGAGATCACGATGCGGTCGAAGCCCGCCCGCCCGAACAGCGCCTGCGGGTCGAAATCCGTGGCGTCGGCCTGGGCGAGCGCGATCCGGTCCGACAGGCCGGCCCGCCCCACCGAGCGCCGCGCCGTCTCCAGCATCACCGAGGAAACGTCGACACCGAAGCAGGCGCGTCCGGGATAGCGCCGCGCGATCCGGATCAGGTTGCGGCCTGTGCCACAGCCGATCTCCAGCACGCAGCCCCCCTCCGGCGGTGCGAGCTCGTCGATCAGCCGGTCACGGCCCAGCAGGTAGAACTTCCGGCTGGCGTCGTAGATGTGCCGCTGCCGGCGATAGATCGCGTCCATCAGCCCGGCAGCACCCTGTCCGGCGGCGAGGCTGCTCACGCCACGGCCTCCGGCCGAACATAGAGGTGGAAGCCGCCATAGATCGCCGAGCGGTCGCGGGCATTCAGCGCCCGGCTCTTGTCCTCCTCGTAGCGCCATTGCTCGAGGATTTCGGCGGGCACGCGTCCCGGCAGCAGGCGCTCATCGGCGGCCGTGCGGAAGATGACGCGCGCGCTGGGCCGGGATGTGCGGGTGATCTGGGTCCACAGCGCGGTCAGATCGGCGTCGTTCATCCAATCCTGCGCGTCGAGCAGGACATAGGCGTCACAGCTCTCGGCCGGCTGCTCCGCGAGGAAAGCCGTAATCGCTCTCTGATGATAGGAGACGCGTGCCGCCCTGGCACGGACCTTTTCGAAATGCGCCCGCTGCAGATAGGGCGGCAGCGCCGCGTCCTCCGCCGGTTCGTAGCCCCGCCCGAAGGCCTGCCTCGCGAAGTAATTGGCTTTCAGGTCGAAGCCGCAGGCCAGCCGCTCGAGACGGTCGTAAAGGGCGCCGCGGATGCCGTCGGCTCCGTCGGCGGCGAGCGCCTTGTACTGGGCCGGTGGGATGCCGAGGCCGTAGAGCGAGGCCGGCTGGCGGATCAACCAGCGCACGAGGGGCTTGTCGAAGACCGGCGCCAGATGGCGCTCGAACAGCGCCCGCTGCTCGGCGAGGTCGCGTGCCTCCAGCATCTTGCGCGGATCGCAGCCCAGCGCTCGTCCGAGCAGATGCCCGGCCCCGATGAAGCGGCCGAGCAGGCCGAAGCGGTAGACGTTGCCGGCGAACATCCCGATGCGGCGGCGCCCGTCCAGCCCTCGGCCCTCCCAATAGGCTCGCGAGGTCGCGTCGAGATGCGGCGCGATCTCGCGGTCGTAGAAGGCGATGTTGTCGCGCGACTGTGCCTGGCCGAAGAAGCGCAGGAACGTGTCGTGCCGCGTCATCCGCGCCAGCGCCGCGAGCTTGAGCTTGCCGAGCGCGATATGGGCGCCGTTGAGATCGATCGCGCTGATCTTCGCCGGGTCCGCCGTCAGATAGGACAGCACATTGCAGGACCCCGACGCGATGGCGACGACATGGTCGTCGGGCTTCAGCGCCAGCGCCTCCATGTCGACGACCGGATCCTCCCAGATCTGCGGATAGACCAGACCGGAGAAGGCCAGGGTGAACATCCGCTCGAGCAGCCCCGCCTTCGACAGAGCCTTGCTGCGATGGACCGCCGTGGTGAGCCCCTTGCTGGTCGTGCGCCGCACCGCACGCACCGTCCGCGTCGCCTGATCCGTCACGGGGCCCTCGCTCGCCATCCCTCGATGGCGAGCCGACTAGTGGAGTCGCATGACGCTTGGGTGACGCGACCGAGCCGCCGGGATCACGGCGCCGTGACGCCGGCCGCCTTGATCACCGGCGTCCATTTGTCGACCTCGGCGCGGACATGGGCGCCCAGCGCCGCCGAGCTCTGGCCGGCATCGTCGGGGATGATGCAGCCCAGTTCCAGCAGCCGCGCCCGCACGCCCGGATCGGCCAGCGCCGCACGGCCGGCGGCATTCAGGCGATCGACGATCTCCTTCGGCGTGTCCTTCGGCGCGAAGATCGCGTTCCAGCCCACCGCCTGGAACTCGGGCAGACCGCCCTCGGCGCTGGTCGGCACATCCTTGGCGACGTCGAGGCGGTTGGGCGTCGCCACGACATAGGTCTTGAGGTTGGTGAGTTGCGGCACGATGCCGACCGTCTGGTCGCAGACATAGTCGAGTTGCTTGGCGAGCAGCGCGTTCATCGCCGGGCCGGAGCCGCGGAACGGCACCTGCTGCACCGGCGCCTTGATCAGGTGGTGGAAGAACACGCAGGTCAGATGCGAAGTCGAGCCGATGCCGCCATGACCGTAATTGTACTTGGACGGATTGGCCTTCAGCAGGGCGATGAACTCCTGCAGCGTGTTGGCCGGGAAGTCCTTGTGGGCCGAAATCAGCATCGGCGTTCCCGCCGTGTTGATGACTGGGGCGAAGTCGGTGCGCGGGTCATAGGCGAGATTGGGATAGAGCCCGACCGAGGCCGAATGCGTGCCGAGATTGCCCATCATGATCGTGTAGCCGTCCGGCGTCGCGCGGGCGACGCGCAGCGAGCCGGTCGTACCGCCCGCCCCGGCGACGTTCTCGACCACGATCGACTGCCCGAGCGTGCGGCTCATATGGTCGGAGACGATCCGCGCGATGACGTCGGTCGGCCCGCCCGCGGCAAAGGGCACGATCATCGTGATCGACTTTGCGGGATAGGTCTGCGCAGCCGCGGGTGCCGCGGCCATGGCGAAAGCGGCCCCGAGGGCCAGGATCAGGCGACGCATTGTTGTCCTCCGTGAGTTGATGCCGCGTTGACCGCGGTCTGGGATGGTTGGGACGGGCCGACGGCTCACATGTGCCGAAGGCCCACGCTCTCGATCAGCGGCAGCAATTCGTCGCGGGCCCGGATGCGGTGCCGCCGCGCCGCCTCATGGGCGGCATCCGGCAGCCCCAGGCGGATCGCCTCGCTGGTATCGCGATGCTCGGCCTCAGAGACCAGCAGGCGCGGCCGCAAACGCAGGGTCAGCATGCGGGCGCGGTGCGACTGGTCGTTGACCGTCTGGATGATCCGCGCGAAGCGGCCATTGCCGCAGCGCTCCACCAGCAGCCGGTGAAAGGCTTCGTCGGCGCGGCCCCAGCCCGGCAGATCGCCCACAGCCAACGCCTGGCCCATCGCGGCCGTCGCCTGATCGAGTTCGTCGGCGAGCGCCGTTCGCTCCGCCTCGGGCAGCGCGGCTGCCCGCGCCGCCGCCCCGGCTTCGATCGCGATCAGCACCTCGTAGATTTCGGCGATGTCATGGGGGGCGAGCGCGCAGATCAGGATCCCGCGCTTCGGCAGGATGCGGACGAGCCCCTCCTCCTGCAGGCGCAGCGAAGCCTCGTGTACGGGCGTACGGCTCATGCCGAGCCGCAACGCCAGCTCGCCGGCCGAGGCCTGGTAGCCCGGCGGAAACACGCTTTCGCGGATCGCGTGCTTCAACGCCGCATAGGCGCTGTCGACGAGACTGGCGCCGCGCTCGCTCGCGACCTCGCCCCGCTCCTGCACGTCCCCGAGCTTCATCGACCTCTCCTGCCTGATCGAAGCTTATCAGCTTCCATGGAAGCTGCAATGCATTCTTGACTTGCAGCAGCGGCGACCGCAAAGACGGTCGGGACGACAGGTTCGAGGAGAGACGCGTCATGAAGACCCACCGCATCGCAGCCATCCCGGGGGACGGCATCGGCGTCGAAGTCATCGCCGCCGGCATCGAGGTGCTGGAAGCCCTGGCGCGGCGCGACGGCTCGTTCGGCTTCGCCTTCGACCATTTCGACTGGGGGTCGGACTACTACAAGCGCACCGGGCTGATGATGCCGGCCGACGGGCGCGAGCAGATCAAGGACCATGACGCGATCTTCTTCGGCGCGGTCGGCGCGCCGGACGTGCCCGACCATGTCACGCTCTGGGGCCTGCGGCTGGCGATCTGCCAGCCCTTCGACCAATACGCCAATGTCCGCCCGACGCGGGTCCTGCCCGGCATCACCTCGCCGCTGCGCCATGTCTCCGGCCCGGAGCTCGACTGGGTGATCGTGCGCGAGAACTCGGAAGGCGAATATGCCGGCGTCGGCGGCCGCGTTCACAAGGGCTTCCCCGAGGAGGTCGCCACCGACGTCTCGATGATGACGCGCCACGGCGTCGCCCGCATCATCCGCTACGCCTTCAGGCTGGCGCAGTCGCGGCCGCGCAAGCTGCTCACCGTCGTCACCAAGTCGAACGCCCAGCGCCATGCCATGGTGATGTGGGACGAGATCGCCGCCGAGGTCGCGACCGAGTTTCCGGATGTCGCCTGGGACAAGATGCTGGTCGACGCCATGACCATGCGCATGGTGATCAAGCCCAGCAGCCTCGACACCATCGTCGCGACCAATCTCCATGCCGACATCCTGTCGGACCTCGCCGCCGCGCTGGCCGGATCGCTCGGCATCGCGCCGACGGCCAATCTCAACCCCGAACGCGCTTTCCCCTCGATGTTCGAGCCGATCCACGGCTCGGCCTTCGACATCGCGGGCAAGGGCATCGCCAACCCGATCGGCACCTTCTGGACGGCGACGATGATGCTCGATCATCTCGGCGAGGCCGCCGCTTCGGCCCGGTTGATGCGGGCGATCGAGCGCGTGACGGCCGACCCGGCCTTCCACACGCCCGATCTCGGCGGCAAGGCGACGACGCGGGCTGTCACGGACGCGGTCATCGCCGCGATCGCCGGCGACAACGCCTGAGCCGTCAACGCCATCGTGACCCTGCCGGGCGACCGGCGCTGCTGACAACCGGGCTCCCGCTCCCCATATCCTGCGCGAACGGATGAGACCGAAACGCGCGAAAGGGAGAGCGGGAATGGGACTGATGAGCATGTTCGGCGGCAGCCAGGCGCCCCGGGAGCACTTCCCCTACGAACTGTCCGACGACGAGTGGCGCGCCAAGCTGACGCCCGAGCAGTACCATGTGCTGCGCGGCCACGGCACGGAGCGCCCCGGCTCCTGCGCGCTGAACTATGAGAAGCGCCCCGGCACCTTCTCCTGCGCCGGCTGCGACCAGCCGCTCTTCCGCAACCTCACAAAATTCGAGAGCGGCACCGGCTGGCCGAGCTTCAACGAGCCGCTGGAGGGCGCCGTCGGAACGACGGAGGATCGCAAGTTCGGCATGATCCGCACCGAGGTCCATTGCGCCAATTGCGGCGGCCATCTCGGCCATGTCTTTCCGGACGGCCCACCGCCGACGGGCTTGCGTTACTGCATCAACGGCGTCGCGATGAACTTCGAGCCCGCCGCGTGACAGCCCAGCAGGGCGCGGCCCATGCCGCGCCCTATTGCGGGATTTCGACCCAGTAGACGGCGCGGTTGGCGGGGATACCCGCATGCAGGCAGACCACCCGGGCGCGGCGCTTGCCGCCCGCATCCTCGACGGCGGCGAAGGCGATGTATTCGGTCGCGACCTGCTGCCCGCCGATTGTTTTGTCGAAGCGGTTCTCGATCAGGCTGTCGCCGCGCTCGATCCGCACCGATTTCAGCGTGCCGCCGTCGCGCTTCGACTCGGCCAGAGCGAAGCGCTCGCAATCGGCCAGCGGATCGGGGACGGGGCGCGTCTGGGCGCCGGCTGCCAGCGGAGTGGCGAAAAGGACAAGCGCGGCGAGGCGCAGCAGGGTGGTCTCGGGACGGCTCATGGGATCCTCGTTTGAGCTGACGCTGACGATGCCGCAGGCAGGCTCCTGCGCCAAGCCGAGGCACGACGGCCGAATGTCGCGGCACGAGGGCGCAATCGCGCCGGCCTGCCCCTATATTGACCGTGAACGAATCACGCACGAGCAGCGCCGATCTTGTCAGACCACAGCATCACCTCCGCCCCCCTGCCCCGCCCCGGCGGCCTCGCCGCGCGCGCGCAGGCCGCGCCCGCGGCCGGCTATCTCAGCGGGCTGAACCCGGAGCAGCGCCAGGCGGTCGAGGCCACCGACGGCCCCGTGTTGGTGCTGGCCGGTGCCGGCACCGGCAAGACCCGCGTGCTCACCACCCGCATCGCCCATCTGATCGCGACCAACCGCGCCTTTCCCTCGCAGATCCTCTCGGTGACCTTCACCAACAAGGCCGCGCGCGAGATGAAGGAGCGCATCGGGCATCTCGTCGGTGCGGTCGCCGAGGGCATGCCCTGGCTGGGCACCTTCCACTCGATCTCGGCCAGGATCCTGCGCCGCCACGCCGAACTGCTCGATCTGCGCAGCGATTTCACCATCCTCGACACCGACGACCAGATCCGCCTGATGAAGCAGGTGATCCAGGCCGAGGGGATCGACGAGAAGCGCTGGCCGGCGCGCATGCTGTCCGGATTCATCGACAGCTGGAAGAACCGCGGGCTGGCTCCGAAGGATGTCGCGCCGGGCGAGGCGGCCGTCTTCGCCAACGGCAAGGGCGGCACGCTCTACGCCGCCTATCAGGACCGGCTGAAGACGCTGAACGCGGTCGATTTCGGCGATCTGCTGCTCCACTGCCTGACGCTGTTCCGCGAACATGCCGACGTGCTCGCAACCTATCACGAGCGCTTCCGCTACATCCTCGTCGACGAGTATCAGGACACCAACACGGCGCAGTATCTCTGGCTGAGGCTGCTGGCCCAGGGGCGGCGCAACATCGCCTGCGTCGGCGACGACGACCAGTCGATCTATGGCTGGCGTGGCGCCGAGGTCGACAACATCCTGCGCTTCGAGCACGATTTTCCAGGCGCCACCGTGATCCGGCTCGAGCGCAACTACCGCTCGACCGGCCATATCCTCGCCACCGCCGCGAAGCTGATCGCCCGCAATGAGAGCCGGCTGGGCAAGACGCTGCGCACCGAGGACGAACTCGGCGAGAAGGTCACCATCACCGGCGCCTGGGACAGCCAGGAAGAGGCGCGGCTGATCACCGACGAGATCGAGGCGATGCAGCTGAAAGGCGAGAACCTCGCCGAGATCGCCGTGCTGGTGCGCATCTCCGCCCAGATGCGCGAGCTGGAGGAGCGCTTCGTCCAGACCGGCGTGCCCTATCGCGTCATCGGTGGCCCTCGCTTCTATGAGCGCGCCGAGATCCGCGACGCCATGGCCTATCTGCGCTGCGTCGTCTCGCCCACCGACGATCTCGCCTTCGAGCGCATCGTCAACGTGCCCAAGCGCGGCCTGGGCGACGCCACCATCCAGATCCTGCACAACCACGCCCGCGCCACCGGGTTCTCCCTGTTGCAGTCGGCCCGCGCCATCGTCGAGAGCGACGAGCTCAAGCCCAAGGCCCGCACGAGCTTGCGCGAACTGGTCGAGGCCTTCGGCCGCTGGTCGCAGCGCGCCGAGCACATGCCCCAGGGCGAACTTGCCGAACTCGTGCTGGAGGAGAGCGGCTACACCGAGATGTGGCAGAAGGACCGCTCGGCCGACGCCGCAGGCCGGCTCGAGAACCTGAAGGAGCTGGTGCGCTCGCTCGACGAGTTCCCCGACCTGCCGGCCTTCCTCGAACATGTCTCGCTGGTGATGGACGCCGACAGCGGCGACAGCGCCGAACGCGTCTCGATCATGACGCTCCACGGCGCCAAGGGGCTCGAATTCGACACCGTCTTCCTGCCCGGCTGGGAGGAAGGGCTCTTCCCCAACCAACGCGCGCTGGACGAGAGCGGCCGCGCCGGGCTGGAAGAAGAGCGCCGGCTCGCCCATGTCGGCCTGACGCGGGCGCGCAAGCGGCTGAAGCTGTACTTCGCCTCGAACCGCCGCATCCACGGCCTCTGGCAGTCGAGCCTGCCCTCGCGCTTCATCGACGAGCTGCCTGAGGAGCATGTCGAGGTCGTGCAGGCGGCGACCAATTACAGCCAGGGCGGCTATGGTGCTTCGCGCTTCGACCGGATGGAGAGCTTCGGCTCCTCCTACAACACGCCCGGCTGGCAGCGTGCCCAGGAGAACAAGGCCCGCGGCGGCGGCTCAGGCTTCTCGGAGAACGGCAGCGGCTTCGGCGGCAACGGCTTCGGTAATGGCCGCCAGCGCGGCCCGCTCCTGATCGAGGGCGAACTCACCGCCAAATCCTCGGGAACATCGGCCTTCGACACCGGCGCACGCGTCTTCCACGTCAAATTCGGCCCCGGCTCGGTGGCCTCCGTCGACGGCAACAAGCTGACGGTGGATTTCGATAAGGCCGGGCGGAAGATGGTGCTGGACAGCTTTGTTCAGAAGGCGGGGTGAGGCGCGGCCGAGGACGACGGCTTCTCTGTCCTTCACCCCTCCCTCGCCCGAAACGCCGCCCGCGCCGCCTCGACCTGAGCGTGATAGGTCTCCGCCCAGACCCAGACGCCGCAGAAGGCCGCCGTCAGTTCACGGCCGATCTCCGTCATCGTGTAGTCGACATGCGGCGGGATCACCGGGTGGACCTTGCGGGTGATTAGCCCGTCGCATTCCATCTGCCGCAGCGTCTTGGTCAGCATCTTCTGGCTGATGCCGCCAACGATGCGGCCGAGCTGGCGGAAGCGCAGTGTGCCATGCTCCTCCAGCGCCTCCAGGATCAGCATGGTCCATTTATCGGCGACCTGACCGATCACGTCCCGCACCAGCGCCTCGACCTGCGGACTGACCTCCGGATGGATCAGCCGGCCCTGCTCGCGCATCGCCTCCACGGCTTCGCGGATCATCTGCATGCGACGCTTTCCTTTGGGTGCCTATGGTACTTTCAGGTGCCTTCTTTCGATTAGAGAGCATCGGCCCTAGCTGTGTCGGACGCAACCGAGAAAGGGCCTTGCGATGAACATCACCGGAAACTCCATCCTCATCACCGGCGGCGGCAGCGGCATCGGCCGCGCCCTGGCCGAAGCACTGCATGCGAAAGGCAACAGCGTCGTCATCGCCGGCCGCCGCGAGCGCGTGCTCGACGACGTCACCCAGGCCAATCCCGGCATGGCATCGATGGTGCTCGACATTCAGGACAAGGCCGACATCGCAGCCTTCGCCCGTGAGGCCGTCACGCGCTTCCCCGCGCTGAACGTCATCGTCAACAATGCCGGCATCATGCGGCCGGAAACGCAGATCGACCTCGCCATCGCCGAGGAGACGATCGCGACCAATCTGCTCGGCCCGATCCAGCTGACGGCGGCACTGCTGCCGCATTTGCTGGCACAGCCACGCGCCACCGTCGTCACCGTCTCCTCGGGCCTCGCCTTCGTGCCGCTCGCCGCGACCCCGACGTATTCCGCCACCAAGGCCGCAATCCATTCCTGGTCGATGGCACTGCGCCATCAGCTTAAGGACACCTCGGTCGAGGTCGTCGAGATCGCGCCGCCTTACGTCCAGACCGAGTTGCTCGGTCCGCAGCAGGCGACCGACCCCGACGCCATGCCGCTGGCCGATTTCACCGCCGAGGTGATGGCGCTTCTCGAAGCCGCGCCGGCGGATGGCGAGATCATCGTCGAGCGCTGCAAGCCTCTGCGCTTCGCGGAGCGTAACGGGCAGACGCAGACCCTGTTCAGCGCCCTTGCCGCGCGCGACCACTGAAGGCACAGGAGGCCTTCGGGACGCGCATGACAACTGCGTCCACGCCTGCTATCCCGCCGCCATGCGCGAAGGCCTCCTCCCCTCCACGGTCGCGACCGTCCTCGAACTCTCGACCAGCGGCGAGAAGGCGCGCGCGCTGACCGAGCTGCTCGGCGAGGTCTTCGACCCCACCGAAACGGCGATCTCGGCCTTCGAGATCGAGACCGGCGTCACCACGCTGTCGCTCAATGCGCCCTGGAAGGTCGAGATCTATTTCGCGACGCATCCCGATGAGGCGGCCGTGCGCGATCTGCTGCGGCCGATCGTCGGCGCCACCATCGACGCGACGCCCTTCGAGACGGTGAACCAGCAGGACTGGGTCGCCGCCAGCCTGGACGGGCTGAAGCCCGTCCGCGCCGGCCGCGTCCTCGTCCATGGCGATCATGACCGCGACGCGGTGCGGATCAACGATGTCGGCATCGAGATCCCTGCGGCGCTCGCCTTCGGCACCGGCCATCACGGCACCACGGCCGGCTGCCTGCTCGCCCTTGATGCCGAGTTGAAGCGCCGCCGCCCGCGAAACGCGATCGATGTCGGCACCGGCACCGGCATTCTCGCGCTCGCGCTCGCCAAGCAGACCAAGCGCAAGGTCGTCGCCGGCGATATCGACGCCATCGCGGTCGAGGTCGCGGCGCACAATGCCCGCGTCAACCACGCGCCGCATGCCCTCGATCTCTATGTCGCGCCGGGCCTGCGCCACGCCAAGGCGAACCGGCCGCGCCATTTCGACCTGGTCTTCGCCAATATTCTGGCCGGCCCGCTCAAGAAGCTCGCTCCGTCGCTCGCGCGCGTGCTGTCGGATGACGGCACGGTGATCCTGTCTGGCCTGCTCGAGATGGATGTCGCCGGCATCGTCTCGACCTACCGGCACCAGGGGCTTTATCTCGCCCGCCGGTCGCTGCGCGAGGGCTGGGCGACGCTGGTCATGAAAAAAGGCGGCGCAGCCCCGAGGCCACGCCACCTTCGATAATCCGGAAAGCTATTCAGGCGCCTCCGCAAGGGGCGGCGTGATCCTTCGCCAGGCTGAGCCGAATGGCGCGGCGTTCGAGAACCGGAGCGGAGCGGACATATCGTCCGTGAGCACCGGAAGCGCAGAACGTCGCGTCAGGCGGCCAGCATCGCAAAGGATCGCGGATCAGAAGCCGATATGGCCGTACTTGGCTTCCGCCTCGGCCTGCATCGAGCGGGCGTCGTGCCAGACGGCGGAGGTGAACTTCACGGCGTCGACGATGCTCTCGTAGACATGCTTGATGATGGCGATCATGGTTTTCGTCCTTGGCGGGCGCCGCAAGGCGGCGCGGAATGGGAGGCTCCGGCGCGTCATGCGCCGGACGAAAGGCAAGGCTCAGCGGTTGAACGGCAGCGCTTCGTCGGTCGCCAGCGTCGTCGTCGGAATGCCGCCGAGCAGCATGCCGGACTCGTTGATGCGGAAGCTGTGGGCACGCAGTTCGCGAAGCGCCGAGCGGCGGCGGCTTTCGATCAGCGCGGCGTAGAGACGCGGCCAGAAGCCTGGACCTTCCGCGGCCTTCGCGGTCTTGGTGACCTCGGTGGCGGGCAGGACGGCGGTATCGTTCAGCACATAGGTCATGGGGATCCATCTCCTCAATCGAAACGAAGGACAGTCCCGGTCGCTTCCTCGTTCTCTTATGCGACCAAAGTGGTACGTCTTCGCACTTGCGAAAAGAGGACTTCGCAGATGCGAGATATGCATTTGACGCATGGGCGGGACAGGATTTCGTTAACCTGTCACGATTCCGCATAGCGAAGGGGCAGACGCCTGTTTTTCAGGCGGCGGTTTCAAGGGGCACGACAGGGCGCCCAACGCCATTTCGACTCGCCATCGCCGCCGGCAGCCGCGACGATGGCGCCATTGCCAACCGGACCCCGCCGATGCCCGAATCGCCTGCCCTGCCGACCTGCCGCTTCCAGAGCTTCTCCGAGCCGACCGACCCGTCCCAGGTGGCGCCGCGCATCGCCGCGCTGCGGCAGGAACTCGCGAGACAGGGGCTCGCCGGCTTCATCGTGCCGCGCGCCGACGAGCATCAGGGCGAATATGTCCCCGCCCATATGGCCCGCCTCGCCTGGCTGACCGGCTTCACCGGCTCCGCCGGCAACGCCGTTATCCTCGCCGACCGGGCCGCGCTGATCGTCGATGGCCGCTACACCATCCAGTCCCAGGAGCAGACCGACACTGCCATCGTCACGCCGACGCGGATGGAAGAGATGCCGCTCGACCGCTGGATCGAGGCAAACCTGCCGGCCGGCGGGCGGCTGGGCTACGATCCCTGGCTGCACACGGTCGACGGCGTCGCCAAGCTGGACAAGGCGGCGGCGGCCGCCGGCGGCACGCTCGTGGCGGTGGCGCAGAACCCGGTCGATGCGATCTGGCGCCACAGGCCGGTGCCCCCCGCCGCGCCCGTGAAGGCCCATCGCGGCGACTTCGCGGGAGAGGACGCAGCCGGCAAGCTCGGCCGCATCCAGGAGGCGCTGACCAAGGCGAAGGTCGATGCGCTCGTCGTCTCGGACCCGCACGCGCTGGCCTGGACCTTCAACATCCGCGGCGGCGATGTCGAGCACACGCCGCTGCCCCTCGGCTACGCCATCGTGCCGCGCGAGGGCCGTCCCACCGTTTTCCTCGCGCCGGAGAAGATCACCAACGAGGCCGGAGACGCGATCGGCGCCGTCGGCGAGATCGCGCCGCCGAGCGCCCTGACGACACAGCTCAAGGCGCTGGGCGCGGCCGGAGCAAAGGTGAGGCTCGACGCGACGACCGCCGCTTCAGCGCTCGCGACCCTGATCCGCGACGCCGGCGGCACGCCCGATGCGGGCACGGACCCGATCGCCCTGATGAAGGCGCGCAAGAACAACGCCGAACTCGCCGGCGCCCGTGTCGCCCATCTGCGTGACGGCGCGGCGATGGTGCGCTTCCTCTCCTGGCTGGCGCGCGAGGCGCCCAAGGGTGGGCTGACCGAGATCGACGCGGTCGCGGCACTCGAGGCCGAGCGGCTGAAGACCGGGCTGCTCAAGGACGTCTCCTTCACCACCATCGCCGGCGCCGGCCCTAATGCGGCCCTGCCGCATTACCGCGTCACGGAGGCAAGCAACCGGGCGATCGAGCCCGGCATCCTGCTGGTCGATTCCGGCGGCCAGTACGAGGACGGCACCACCGACATTACGCGCACCATAGCGATCGGCGAGCCGAGCGCCGAGATGCGGGACCGCTACACCCGCGTGCTCAAGGGCCACATCGCCATTTCGCGCGCAGTTTTCGTCAAGGGCACCTCGGGCGCCCAGCTCGATGCGCTGGCGCGGCTGCCGCTCTGGCAGGCGGGGTTCGATTTCGACCACGGCACCGGCCATGGCGTCGGCAGCTATCTCTCGGTGCATGAGGGGCCGCAGCGCATCTCCAAGCTCGGCACCACGCCGCTGGAGCCCGGCATGATCCTCTCCAACGAGCCCGGCTACTACAAGGAAGGCCATTACGGCATCCGCATCGAGAACCTGATCGTCGTCGAGGAGCGGATCATTCCGGGCGGCGAGCGCACCATCTACGGCTTCGAGACCATCACCTGGTGCCCGTATGAGCGCGCGCTGATCGACCGCGCCTTGCTGGACGAAGGCGAGATCGCCTGGATCGACGCCTATCACGCTCAGGTCTGGAACAAGCTCGCGGGTCTGGTCGAGGGCGAGGCGAAGGCATGGCTGGAGAGCGCCTGCCTTCCGCTTTGAGAGAAGATCGGAATTGACACAACCTAAGGTAGCATTATCGTCTCTGCCATTCTCAGGCGGGGGCGACCATGACCAGGCATTTTCTCTCGATCGCATGCGGACTTCTGGCGGCCGGTTGTGCGACCTCGCCGCCGGGCTCTGTCTCCCCGGACATCGGAGGGCGTGAACTTCGGCCCGCGCGCGCCGGCATCAATGTCGGCTCGCTCTATTTCGCCCGCGAGCAGGCGACGGAGGACCGGTCCCGTCCCGTCAATCTGGAGCGTCTCTGCGAGGTCAATCTGGAGCGCTACGCCGTGCTGCCGGTCGATGCCAGGCAGTCGGACCTCGATCTCAGCTTCAAGCTCGAGGCCAGCGGCGCCGTCAGCGGCATCAAGAACATCTTCGTCAATCTCGGCCTCGGCGGCAACTTCAGCGATCATTTCGAATACAAGCTGACCAATGTCGTCGATCGCAGCATCACCTATCAGGAAGCGCAGACCCTCTTCACCGACCGGGCCTTCAAACGCGACTGCAGCCATTGGCGCAAAAACATCTCGCGCGAGAACTGGGCCCGCTACCAGATCCTGTCGATCAAGACCGGCGACATCGTGCTGCGGCGGAAGGCGGATAGCGGCGCCTCCGCCGACATCAAGGCCAAGATCGCCGTCGCGGAGCCTCAGCTCAAGGCCGCCCTCTCGCGCAGCTACAACCTGGCAGTGAGTGGTCAGGGCATGGTGATCGCGGTCAACCCGATCATCCGCGAGTAAGTCAGGCGAGCGCCCGCAACGCCACCACCGCCGCGACACCGACAACGACCACGCCGAGCAGCGGCAACCGCGTCGCGGCGAGCGCGGCGAGCAGCGCGGCGGCCGTCTCCGGCCAGCCTGTGGCGAGCGCGCTCGGCGCGATGACGGCGACGAGGACGGCCGGCGGGATCGCGTCGAAAGCCGCCTGGGCGCGCGGCGAGAGCTGAAGCCGGCCGGCGAGCGCGAGCCCGGCGAGGCGGGTCGCATAGGTCGCGAGCGCCATGCCGAGAATGGCGAGGAGGTTGTGCGGGTCGAGCGTCACGGGCGAGCCTCCGGCACGGGCTCGACCTCCCCGGCCGCGAGCCAGGCGGCGGCGAGCCCGCAGAGCGCGCCCGCCAGCACATGCCAGGGCGGCCCGATCAGCCGGTAGGTGAGGGCCGAGGCGAGGCCGGCCGCCGCCACGGTCCAGAATGTCACCCGCCCCTTCCAGAAGGCGGCGACCAGCGCGATGAACAGCGCGGTGAAGGCGAAATCCGCCCCGAAGCGGCGCGGATCGCCCAGCGCGGCACCGACCAGGGCGCCGAGCGTCGAGGTCGCGCACCAGCAGACTACGAAGGGCACGAGCATGCCGAACCAGTAGGCCGGCGTCAGCGCGTGGCTGCGCGCCCGCGTCTCGGCCAGCGCCCAGTTCTCGTCGGCCATGTAGTAGAGTCCAATCGCGGTCTGAGCGCGCGAGAAGCCTGCGAGCTTCGGCGCGAGAGAAGCGCTCATCAGCACATGGCGGGCATTGATCAGCAGCGTCGAGAAGACGATCGCACCGATCGGCGCCGGCGTCGCCCAGAGTTCCACGGCCGCGAACTGCGCCCCGCCGGCGAAGACGAGCGCGCCCATCGCGAACGTCTCCAGCGGAGACAGGCCCTTTCCGGCCGCGAGCGCCCCGAACAGCAGCGCGATCGGCACCGCCGCGAGCAGAGCGGGCGCGATGTCGCGCAGGCCCCGCAGGGCATCGTCTCGCGTGGAGGACATGGAGGAAGCCTTCAGGAGAGATGGGCGGCGCGGAAGGCGCCGGGCGTGACGCCGAGCCGGGCCTTGAAGGCGCGGGTGAGATGGGCCTGATCGCAGAACCCGGTGGCGGCCGCGACCGCGCCCGGCGCCTCGCCCCGCCGCAGCCGCTCGCGCGCCCGCCTGACGCGGACATCGACGAGGAAGGCATGCGGCGTCAACCCGGTCTCGGCCCGGAAGGCGCGGATGAGATGATGCCGCGGCAGGCCGACCGCGGCGCCGATCTCGGCCAGCGAGAGGTCCTCGTCGTGGCGGGCCTCGATCAGCGCCCGTGCACGGTCGACCGGGCCGGGCTCGCGCCCGACGGAGCGCGGGCCGAGATCGGCATGGCGCGCGAGCATCGCGGCAAAGGCCCGCAGCAGCGCCTCCTCGCCGGCCAGCGCATCCGCCCCCTCCTCCAGCAGGCGATGGGCCGCGGCAAACTGCGCCGCCCCTTCCGGATCATGCACGACCGGTTTGCGGAAGAAGGGCGTTCCGACGCTCTCGCGCCCGGTCAGCGAAGCCGCCAGCTCCTGCATCAGATCGAGGCCGGGATAGCTCATCCGGTAGCGATAGCCGCCCTCGCTCGGCGCCCCGTCATGGACGTCGAGCGGCTGGTTCATCACGAGATCGCCGGGGCCGGCATAGAGCTTCCGGCCGCGCGCATGCCAGACCTCGCATCCGCTCAGGATGGTCCCGATCGCATAGGTGTCGTGGGCATGGGGCGCATAGGCATGGGTGCGGAAGGTCGCCGCCAGGAACTCCAGCCCGTCGAAGCGGCGGGCGGCGAAGAGATGCGCCCGCTCGCCCGCCTTCAGCGGCGTCTCGGCCAGCGCCTGTTCCTGCGTGATCAGATCCATGGCGCGAGGTTAAACCCGATCGCGCCGGGAGCGTCTTGAAGAAAAGTGATCGCGCGCATCAGCCTGGGCGATCGGCCGGACGGGCCAACGACGAAGGCCTCAGCCCCCGACGAGATCGAACCAGCCGGCCTCGTCGATCACCTGAACGCCGTGCTTCTGCGCATCCTTCAGTTTCGAGCCCGCGCCCGGCCCCGCCACCAGCAGGTCGGTCTTGGAGGACACCGAGCCCGCGACCTTCGCCCCGAGGCGTTCCGCCATCGCCTTGGCTTCGTCGCGCGTCATCCGCTCGAGCGCGCCGGTGAAGACCACGATCTTGCCGGCGACAGGGCTGGCGGACGCCAGCGCCTCCAGCGGCTGCGGCGTCACCTGCGCCAGAAGCCGGTCGAGCAGTTCCTCATTATGCGGCTCTCCGAAGAAGTCGGTCAGCGCCTCGACCACGGTGGGCCCGACACCGTCGATCGCGTCGAGTTCCTGCCGCTCGGGCGAGGCCGGGTCGGCCGCCGCCAGCCCCGCCGCCCGCAGCGCCTCGAAGGAGCCGTAGTGACGCGCCAGCAGGCGGGCATTGGTTTCGCCGATATGGCGGATGCCGAGCCCGAAGATGAAGCGGTTGAGCGGTGGCGTCCGGCGCTCCTCGATCGCGGCGAAGAGCTTGGCCACGCTCTGGGCGCCGAAGCCCTCCTTGTCCTTCAGCTTCTTGAGATTGGCGCCGTCGCGCGCGGCGAGCGTGAAGATGTCGGCCGGCTCCTTTACCGGCAGGTCGGGATCGCCGTGGAAGAACTCGATCTGCTTGTCGCCGAGCCCGTCGATGTCGAGTGCGTCGCGCGAGACGAAATGCTTCAGCCGCTCGACCGCCTGCGCCGGGCAGATCAGCCCGCCGGTGCAGCGGCGCACCGCATCCTCTTTGCCGGAGCGCGGATTGATCTCCCGCGTCGCATGGCTGCCGCAGGCGGGGCACAGCGTCGGGAACGCATAAGGCTTCGCATCCGCCGGTCGCTTGCTCAGATCGACCGCCGCCACGCGCGGGATGACGTCGCCGGCGCGCTTGACCGTCACCGTGTCGCCGACGCGGATGTCGGGTGGCTCGCCGTCGCGGATGCGCTCGCCCTTGGAATCGTAGCCGCGGATGTAATCCTCGTTGTGCAGCGTCGCATTGGTGACGACGACGCCGCCGACCGTCACGGGGCACAGCCGCGCCACCGGCGAGAGCGCCCCGGTGCGGCCGACCTGGATCTCGATCGCCTCCAGGACGGTCGTCGCGAGTTCGGCCGGGAACTTGTGCGCGATCGCCCAGCGCGGCGCCCGCGAGACGAAGCCGAGTCGCGCCTGAAGCGCGAGTTCGTCGACCTTGTAGACCACGCCGTCGATATCGTAGCCGAGCGTGGCGCGCTGGCTCTCGATCAGCCGGTAATGCGCGATCAGGTCCTCGACGCTCTCGCAGCGCTTCATCAGCGGGTTGGTGCGGAAGCCCCAGCGCCCGAACGCCTGAACGACGCCCGATTGGGTGGGCGCCGGCAGCTCCGGCATCTCGCCCCAGGCATAGGCGAAGAAGCGCAGCGGCCGCGAGGCGGTGATTGTGGCGTCGAGCTGGCGCAGCGAACCCGCCGCCGCATTGCGCGGGTTGGCGAATTCGGGCAGCCCCTTCTCGCGCTGGCGCTCGTTGATCCCCGCGAAATCGGCATGGCCCAGATAGACCTCGCCGCGCACCTCGGCGACGGCCGGCACATCCGGCCCGGCCAGTGTCTGCGGGATCTCGGCAATGGTGCGGGCGTTGACCGTGACGTCCTCGCCCTCCTCGCCATCGCCGCGCGTCGCGGCGTGGACGAGCGCACCCTTCTCATAACGCAGCGACAGCGACAGCCCGTCGATCTTGGGCTCGGCGGTGAAGGCGATCGGCTCCTCGTCCCTGCGGCCGAGGAAGCGGTGCACCCGCTGCACGAACTCGGCCACCGCCTCGTCGGTGAAGGCGTTGTCCAGCGAGAGCATCGGCACGCGATGGCGGATCTTGGCGAATTTGCCCGACGCCTTGGCGCCGACCTTGGCGCTGACCGTGGACGCCGCCTTCAGCGCCGGGAACGCCGCCTCGATCGCCACCAGCCTTCGCCGCAGCGCATCATAGGAGGCGTCGTCCATCTCCGGCGCGTCGTTCTGGTGATAGGCGATGTCGGCGGCCTCCACCGCCTCGGCCAGCCGCTTGTGCTCGGCCCGGGCCTGGCGGGAGGTCAATTGCTCGACGGGGATCTCTGCGGGCTCGTTCATGCGCTCTCATTAGGCGAGAAGCCCGCGTCGAAAAAGGGCAGCAGTGCTACCCCTCGCCTCATCCCGCTTTCGTGTTCCCGCCCCCTGCGACAACGCGTCCGTTCTGCGCTATCCTGAAATCGCTGGGAATTGGAAGCTCGACGCCTATCGGCCGTTGACCCAAGGATCGCGTCAAAGGGCTGCAAGGCGAACCGGGCCGCAACCGGGAGACACGCCATGGCCAATCTCGACGTCCATCTGCACAGCGTTCCGCGGGAGGATGCCCCCGCCCTGCCGCGCGTCAACACGATCACCACCGCCGATTTGCGCCACGCCCTGCGTCTCGGCTGGGAGGATTTCAAGGCGCAGCCGAGCCACCTCGCCTTCGTCGCGCTGATGTACCCCGTCATCGGCGTGCTGCTGGCGCAGGCGACGGTGAGCTTCAACATCTTCCCGCTGCTGTTTCCGCTGCTCGGCGGCTTCGCCCTGCTCGGGCCCTTTGCCGCGATCGCGCTCTACGAGATCAGCCGGCGGCGCGAGCGCCAGCTCGATTCGAGCTGGGAACACGCCTTCGCCCTGCTGCGCTCGCCGGCGATCGGCCAGATCCTGCTTCTCGGCGCGATGCTGACCGGGCTCTTCATCGCCTGGCTGGGCTGCGCCTGGTTGATCTACCAGGGGCTGCTCGGCCTGCCCGCCGACGTCTCGACCTGGGACTTCCTGCGCGCCGTTTTCACGACCTTCGACGGCTGGACGATGATCGTGGTCGGCAATTCGGTCGGGCTGCTCTTCGCGATCGTCGCCTTCTCGATCTCGGTGGTCTCCTTCCCGCACATCATCGACCGTCGGGTGGATGTCGCGACAGCAGTGCGGACCTCGATCGCCGCGGTCGAGCGCAATCCGCGCGTGATGATGATCTGGGGTCTGATGGTGACCGGCCTGCTCGTGCTCGGCTGCCTGCCGCTGCTCGTCGGACTGATCGTGGTCATGCCCGTGCTCGGCCATGCGAGCTGGCATCTCTACCGCAAGGTCGTCGACGGCTGAGGCGATGCAAGCCCCCTGTGGGCAGGGAACTTTCGCGCAAAAGCGCGGTTTCCTGCCCATCATCGACCAGAGCGGCAGGGCCAGGCCCAGCCGCGACAGCGGGGGCTTCGTCCATGCACAGCATCATCTACATCGTCGGCCTGATCGTCGTCGTCTTGGCCATCCTGTCCTTCCTCGGCCTGCGCTGAGGCAGTCAGGAGGCGCCGGGCGCGCCGGCGCCGGCCGCCTCAGCGCGGCTTCTTGCCCTTGAAGGGCGCCTTGCCCGCAAAGGACTTGCCCGCAAAGGACTTGCCGGCCCCCGACTTACCGGCGCCGAAAGGCTTCGGCGCATAGGGCTTCTTCTCGCCAGAGGGCTTGTCGCCGGCCGGCTTGTCGAGGCGCGGCTTCGGGCCGCCGCGGAACGACACGTTCGGGTCCGCCAGCGCCTCGCGGTCGCTGCGCACCGGATCATAGGCCTTTCCCGCACCGAAGGGCTTCGACTTGCCCTCATAGGCCTTCTTCTTGCCCTCATAGGGCTTCTTCTCGCCGCCCTCGTAAGGCTTGGCTTCGGGCCGGGCCTCGTAGGGCTTCGGCTCATAGGCCTTCTTGGCGTAGGGCTTCCGGTCGCCGCCCTCATAGGGCTTCTTCTCGTAAGGCTTCTTGTCGTAGGGCTTCTTCTCATAGGCCCGGGCCGGACGCGCCTCGCCGTCGCGCTCGGGCTTGTTATAGGGCGCAGGCGCGTGGCTCGCCTTCTCGGCGAAGGGCTTGGCCGGGCGGCGCTCCTCCTCGCCGGTCACCGGCTCGATCGCGATCTTGTCGCGGTCGACGGCCTTCGCCAGCTCGTAGAAGCGCTCGGCGACATCGGCATCGATCTCGACCTTGGTCTCCTTGTCGAAGATGCGGATCGCGCCGACCTCGTCGCGGGTGATCTTGCCGCGGCGGCACAGCATCGGCAGCAGCTGGCGCGGGTCGGCGCCATCCTTGCGGCCCACGCTGAGGCGGAACCAGACCGTGTCACCACGCGGGCCGGCCTTGCGGGGACCGTCCGCCCGGGGGCTGCCCTCGCGGTGCTCGCCGAAGCGCGCGCCTTCGCGCGGCGCGTAATCCTCGCGCGCCCGGGCGGGACGGCGCTCGTCGCGCGCATAATTCGGGTCGCCGACCTCTTCCGAAGCCGGCAGGCGCGCGCGATAGATCCGCACCAGCGCGGCCGCAATCTCGTTGGCCGTGCGGCCGGCCAGCAGCGCCTCGACCATCGCGGCATCGACCTCGCCGGGCTCGCCGGTCAGGATCGGGTCGCTCAGAAGCCGCTCCTGGTCGAGCGCACGGATTTCGTCCTGCGTCGGCGGGCCGGCCCAGACGGCCTCGACCTTGGCCTCGGCCAGCAGCATCTCTGCCTTGCGGCGGCGCGACGGCGGCACCAGCAGCACGCTGGTGCCCTTCTTGCCGGCGCGACCGGTGCGGCCGGAGCGATGCTGCATCACCTCCGGATCGTTGGGCAGTTCGGCATGGATCACCAGCGTCAGGCCCGGCAGGTCGATGCCGCGCGCGGCGACGTCGGTCGCCACGCAGACGCGCGCCCGGCCGTCGCGCAGCGCCTGCAGCGCCGAATTGCGCTCGCTCTGCGAGAGTTCGCCCGAGAGCGCCACGGCCGAGAAACCGCGCTCCAGCAGGATCGCCTCGAGATGGCGCACCGCGTTGCGGGTGTTGCAGAACACCAGCGAGCAAGGCGAATCGTGGAAGCGCAGCAGGTTGACGACCGCGAGCTCGGCTTCCTTCGGATAGCAGCGGATGGCGCGATACTCGATGTCGGCATGGCCGCCGGGCGTGCCCGCGACCTCGATGCGCAGCGCATCGTTCTGGTAGCTCTTGGCGAGTTGGATGATCGCCTTGGGCAGCGTCGCCGAGAACAGCAGGCTGCGGCGCTCGGCCGGCGCCGTCTTCAGGATGAATTCGAGATCGTCGCGGAAGCCGAGATCGAGCATCTCGTCGGCCTCGTCGAGCACGACGGCCTTGAGCGCCGAAACGTCGAGGCGATGGCGCTCGATATGGTCGCGCAGACGGCCCGGCGTGCCGACGACGACATGGGCACCTTCATCCAGCAGGGCGGCCTCGCGGCGCGGGTCCATGCCGCCGACGCAGGCGATGATGCGGGCATTGGCGTGCTTGTAGAGCCAGGCGAGCTCGCGCTGGACCTGCAGCGCCAGTTCGCGCGTCGGCGCGATGATCAGGGCGAGCGGCTGGCCGGCCCGGCCGAAGGCTTCCGCCTCGCCGAGCAGCGTCGCGCCGATGGCGAGGCCATAGGCGACGGTCTTGCCGGAGCCCGTCTGCGACGAGACGAGCAGGTCGCGGCCGGCGGCCGCCTCCTCCAGCACGGCGCTCTGCACCGGCGTGGGTTCGGAATAATTGCGTTCGGCGAGCGCGCGCGCGAGCGGCGCACTCGAGGTCAGGAAGGACATGGGACAGAGGGCCTAGGGTTACGGCGCGGAATCGGAATGACGGCGCAGGATGTCGGCGACGGGCGCGAGGCGCAGCCATCGATTGCGGGGCTCATAGCGCAAAAGCCGACGGAAAGAAACCGTGATGGCAGTTGAGGGCGAATGCGCCCGCTCCCCTCACCCGAACCGTCCTTCCGGGCGAGCGGAGCGAAGACCCGCAAGGACGGCGCGGATGAAGTGAGGGCAGCACCCTTGACGACTCAGGTCCCGTCGCGCCATCCCGCCGCCGCTTGCGGGGAGAACGATGCGGATGCGGTGGGCGATCGTGGCGGGGGTGTTGGCGGCGAGCGCTCAGGCTCATGCCCAGGACGGCGCCCAGATGATGACGCTGGCCGAGGTCAGGCAGCGCCGCGCCGAACTCGCAGGGCTCTTCATTCGCGTCGAGAACGTCACCGTGTCCGGCTTCACCATCGCCCGCGGCGGCCTCGCCCGCGACGCCAGCGCCACGGTTCGCCTCGACGACACCGGCATGCCGCAGGACACCATCAGCTATCTCGAGCGCCATTGCACGAAGCCTGCCGCGGCCGCGGCGCCGGCCGGCTGCCGCGGCGCGCTGGAGTTCACGGTCGCCTCCGCACAGGGCACCTTCGCCATCAGCGACGCACAGTTCATCCCGCAGAACTGAGGCACATGGCGACCGTCCGGAGTCGCGCCTTGCCAAGGCGAGCCGCCGCGCGCTGTGATCGGGATCCCGCGGAACGGGGACGGCCTTCATGGATCAGCAGACGCGGCGCTTCGGCCTCTACGAGGTCTCGATTCTGCATGACGGCTTCTACGAGGCCCCCATCGACGTGCTGACACACGCCGCCGGCCCGGCCGCGCGCGACGGCGCCATCGCGGCCTGGGGCCGGCCGACCTTGCGGATCGTCGTCAACTGCTTCCTCCTGCGCGGCCCCGGCGGCATCACCCTCGTCGATGCGGGCACAGGCACGGCCTGGGGCGAGGCCTATGGCCATGCGCGGACCGCCCTCAAATCACTCGGCCTGACGCGCGAGAGCATCGATCGCGTCCTGATCACGCATCTCCATGGCGACCACGCGCTCGGCCTCTTCGATGGCGAGGCGGCCTATTTCCCCCATGCGCGCGTCCTCGTTCCGGCCACGGAGCTCAGCTTCTTCACGGACGCGGAGAAGCGCCTCAGCACGCCCGAGAACCGTCGCGGCGGCTTCGCCATCGCCGAGACGCTCCTGCGCCTCTACCCGGATCGCATCGACGCCATCGGAACCACCGGAGACGTCATTCCGAGGGTGACCTTGATCCCGCTGCCGGGCCATACCCACGGCCAGAGCGGCTATCTGATCGAGAATGGCGGGCGCGACCTACTTCTCTGGGGCGATGCGGTCCATCTGGAGACGTTGCAGGCAGCCGACCCCGAGGTTGGCCTCGTCTTCGATCTCGACGGCGCGGTCGCGGTCGCGACCCGTCGCGACATCCTCGGGCGGGCGGGCGACCATGGCTGGGTCGTCTCCGGCGGCCATGTCGACGGCTTCAAGACTGTGAGGCGTGTCGGCGACGTCTTCGAACTGGTGCCGGCCGCCTGAGCGGATTCAGCCCCGCACCCCGGCCGCCTCCAGCAGGCGCCCGGCGGCCGCCGGCTGCCGCGGCGCGCTGGAGTTCACGGCCGCCTCAGCGCAGGGCGCCTTCACCATCAGCGACGCGCAGTTCATTCCAGGGCGGTGAGTGGTTGCAGCCTACCGTCACGCAACGCATCCTTTGGCAAGGACGCCGATGAACCACTCATCTCACGAAATGTCCCAGCATAGGTACATAGCGACCAAGCTGCGACGACTGCCTGTATAGCTGCTCGCGATGGCTTGCGAGAAAAGGGATTCTCTTCTCGACCCCTCTCGTCACTGGCAAGCCAGTTAGTCCAACAAGGTTCAATGGCCATATCCCACCAGGAACCAATTCGATGGTGGCGGACCGGAAGCCGTAGCCGACGCCCAGAACGGCCCTGAAATCATCGATGTAATCGGGAGCGACACCCTGCGGAGGCGTGTCACGCCACCGGACACCGTAAACGATGGTTGCGCCTGCCGGATCGTTCAGATCGGGAAACGTCACGACGGTCGGGACCAGAACGCGATTCAACACGACCTCTCCAGTCAACGACTTGACCTCGTCCGGCATCAGACTTCGGCCAGCGCGACCGAAGGCCTTCAGGGCGATGTCATCCGGCGCGAGCAATGCGACGACATTCTTGCCATCACCCAGATCGAGAACGATCGCGTCGCCCCAGATCGCGGTGCCACCGCCGGTGTTCGGCAGCAAGCCCTTCCTCGTGTCCATGAAGACATGGACGACGCTGGTACCGCTCTTCACGCCCTGTGGCGTCTCGACCGACACCGTCAGGCGGTAGGCGTGATGGGGGGTCTTGACCGCGGAGGCCCAGAGCAGGGCGACCAGCCCGCACAACGCGAAAATCAGGGCCGCCTTCTTCACCCCCGCACCCCGGCCGCCTCCAGCAACCGCCCCGCAGCCGCTCGCGCCTCTTCGGTGATGCTCGCGCCGGCCAGCATGCGGGCGATCTCCTCGCGCCGCGCCTGGTCTTCCAGCCCCGTCACCCTCGTCACGGTGCGCGAGGCGGCGTCACCGGCCAGCGCCGATTTGGCGATCAGGAAATGCTGGGCGGCCTTGGCGGCAACCTGCGGCGCATGGGTCACCGAGATCACCTGGACCTTGCCGGCGAGCCGCGCCAGCCGCTCGCCGATCGCGTCCGCAACGGCGCCGCCGACGCCGGTGTCGATCTCGTCGAAGACCAGCGTCGGGGCCGAGCCGCGCTCGGCCAGCACGACCTTAAGCGCCAGCATGAAGCGCGAGAGCTCGCCGCCGGACGCCACCTTCATCATCGGGCCGGGCCGCGTGCCCGGATTGGTCTCGACCCAGAACTCGACGCGGTCGAAACCCTCCGGGCCCCGCGCCGTCTCGTCGCTGTCGATTCGCGTGATGAAGCGGGCGCGCTCCAGCTTGAGCGGCGGCAGTTCGGCCTTCACGGCGGCGTCGAGCTTTGCCGCCGCCTTCTGGCGGGCGGCGGAGAGCTTGCCCGCCAGCCCGACATAGGCCGCCTCGGCCCGGACGAGATCCTCTTCCAGCCGTCCGAGCGAAATCTCGCTGTCGTCGAGCGCGGCGAGATCGGCCGCCATGCTCTGCGCCAGCGGCACCAGCCCCTCGACCGGCACGTCGTATTTGCGCGCGGCGCCGCGCAGCGCGAACAGCCGCTCCTCGATACGCTCCTGCTCGCGCGGATCGTATTCGGCCGCGCGCATCCCGGCGGCCAGCGCCTCGCCCGCCTCCTCCAGCGCCACGATCGCGGTGTTGAGCGCGGCGAGCGAGGGGTCGATCAGCGAAGGCGCCTGTCCGGCCCGGCGCTCGAGGCGACGCAGGACGGCCGAGAGCGCGGAAATCGGCGAGCCCTGCCCGGCGACCGCTTCATGCGCGTCGATCAGGTCGCGGGCGACCTTCTCGGCCTGCATCATGCCCTGGCGCTGGGCGGCGAGCGCCTCCTCCTCGCCGGGCTGCGGCGCGAGCTTGCCGAGTTCGGCGACGGCATGGCGCAGGAAATCCGCCTCCTTGCGCGCCGCCTCGACGCGCAGGCGCTGCGCCTGCAGGGCCTGGCGCGCGCGCTTGAGCGTTTCGCTGGCGGCGACGACCGATTCGGATTGCGCTTCGAGCCCGGCGAAACCGTCCAGAATGACACGATGCTGCGCCGGGTCGGTCAGGGCCCGGTCGTCATGCTGGCCATGAATCTCGACGATCGCAGCGCCGATCATCCGCAGAATCTGTACGCTGACCGGCTGGTCGTTGACGAAGGCACGGGTGCGACCGTCGGCATATTGCACGCGGCGCAGGATCAGGTCGCCGTCGGTGTCGATCTCTTGGGCCTCTGCCAATTTCCGCGCCGCATGGTCGCCCGGCAGGTCGAAGACCGCGCTGACCTGCCCTTGCGCCTCGCCATGGCGCACGAGGCCGCCATCGCCGCGCCCGCCCAAGGCTAGTGCGAATCCGTCGAGGAGAATGGATTTGCCGGCGCCCGTCTCGCCCGTGAGTACGCTGAGCCCGTCGCGAAATGTCAGATCGAGCCGGTCGATCAGGACGATGTCGCGAATCGACAGCTGGACGAGCATGGCGGTCAGCGCAGACTCAGGAGGAGGGGCATGCGCGGGCGACCCTCGGGTGAGCGGTCAGGAGCGGCCGCCGAACCCGACGACGCCCACCACCGCGCGCTGGAAGCCCTGGAAGGCCCGGCTGATATAGGAGCCGCGATTCTCGCGCGGCTGCAGTCCGCCGCTCTCCAGCAGGACATAGGCGTCCTTGTACCAGGGGCTGTCCGGGAAGTTGTGACCGAGGACCGCGGCGGCGGTCTGCGCCTCGTTGGTGATGCCGAGCGCCATATAGGCTTCGGTCAGGCGCATCAGCGCCTCCTCGACATGCCTCGTGGTCTGGTACTTGATGATGACCTCGCGGAAACGGTTCACCGCGCCGGTGTAGTTGCGCTGCTCGAGATAGAAGCGTCCGACATTCATCTCCTTGCCGGCGAGCTGGTCGCGCGCCACCAGGAGCTTCTCCTTGGCGTCGAGCACATATTCCGACTTGGGATAGCGCTGGATGAGCTGTTCGAAGGCGGCGATGGCCAGCTGCGTCCGCTCCTGATCGCGCGTCGCATCCGGGATCTGGTTGTAATAGGACATCGCCATCAGATACTGCGCATAGGCAGCATCGGGGCTCGCCGGGTTCTGCGCGATGAAGCGCTTGGAGGCGGTGATCGTCTCCTCCCACTTCGAGGCCTGATAGTTCGTATAGGCCGCGAGGATCAGCCCCTTGCGCGCATAGGGGGAGAACGGCGCCTCCTTGTCGATCTGATCGAACTTCTTGGCCGCGCCTTCGCTGTCACCGTTTTGCAGACGGGCCAAACCCTCGTTGTAGAGCCTGTCCGCCGGGACGATCTCCTTGACCTCGGGCTTGTAGACCTCGGGCCGGTCGAAGGGATTGAGCGAGGAGACCGTGTCGCAGCCGCCGAGCAGCAGGGCGGCGCCCAGCGCGAGGGCGGTGCCCCGCGCCATCGATCCGGTGCGCTTGGATGTCGGGTTGTTCAGCCGCATGACGCTCACGTCGTCCGTCCTCATGTCTTCGTCCCCGCTCCTGGGGAAGCATGCCTTACCTCAGACGCCGAAGCCGCGCCACTGCCGAAAGCAAGCGCCCGCGGCTATGACGACGTCTATTCGACAGAAAACCGGCGACAGGAAGGCGCAGTCGTACGGACGGCTCAGTGCACGTCCGGCGCGAAGGCGGCCGGAGCGGCAGCCGCCATCTGGACGGCGCGCGGAGCGGCATAAACCGGCTCGGCCTCGACGATCGCGTAATTGGCGCGGTCGGCGAACAGAGCTTCCAGAATGCGGACATTCATCCGGTGGCCGCCGCAATAGGAGCGGAACTCGCCGATGATGGGATAGCCGGCGAGCGCGAGATCGCCGATCGCATCGAGGACCTTGTGGCGCACGAACTCGTCGCCATAGCGCAGCCCCTCGGGATTGATCACCTTGTCGTCGCCCACGGCGACGGTGTTGTCCAGCGAGGCGCCGAGCGCAAAACCGGCCTTCCAGAGCTGCTCGACGTCGCGCATGAAGCCGAAGGTCCGGGCGCGCGAGATTTCCTTGGAATAGGCCGCGGCCTCGAGATCGAAGACCTTGCGCTGGCGGCCGATCACGCTGGTGTCGAAGTCGATCTCGACATCCAGACGGAAGCCGCTCTTGGCGGGCAGCAGCTCGGCGAAGGCGCGGCCATGCTCGACGCGCACCGGCTGCAGGACCCGCAGATAGCGGCGCGCGGCGGAAAGGCCGACGAGACCCGTCGCCTCGATCGCGGCGACGAATTCAGCGGCACTGCCGTCCATGATCGGCATTTCGGGCCCGTCGATCTCGACCAGCACATTGTCGAGCCCGAGACCGGCGCAGGCCGACATCAGATGCTCGATGGTCGCGACCGACGCCGAGGCGCCGTCACCGATGACCGTGCACAGCTCGGTGGCGCTCACCTTGGTATGCTTGGCATGGATCAACTGCGCCGGCGCATCCTCGATGCCCTGGCGCAGGAAAACGATGCCGGAATTGACGCTGGAAGGCTTGAGGCAGATCGTGGCGGGAGCTCCGGAATGGACGCCGATGCCGGTCAAGGTCACGGGGGCCCGCAGGGTCGTCTGCCGATCGAAGCTCATTCCGGTATCCAATCCTGATCGCGAACGAGGCCGTCTCATCGGGTTTGCTTCCCGTGGGGGCAGTTCGTCAGCGATGCGTCCTGAGGCCGGGAAGGGGCGAACCCCATCTCCCGTCTGTCGTGGTGCAGCTGCAACATAAGCTTTCGGAGCATGCTCACAAAATCACGCTTTCTTTCGCTCTGTTACAGGTTTCTGCGCTGCCCGGATGATCTCTATCGAACTGGAATGATTGAGGTTTTCGACAAGGCAAATCCCGGCGCGCCGAAGGCGCGCCGGGACGGTGTTACAGTGGCTCGGAAGCCCGATGCGCTCAGTTGGCCTGACGGCGCAGGAAGGCCGGGATCTCGAGGTGATCCTCCTCGCTGGTCCGATTCGGTGCGGCGCGGCCATGCGGGTCGAGCTGTCCCTGCGCCGGGCGGGCGGCCGGGGCCGCCGGACGGCGCATGTATTCGGCATGAGCCGCGCTCGGCGCCTGCGGCATGGCGGGAGCCTGACGCACCGGCATCGGAGCCGGCTCGGCGGGCTCCTCCTCCTTGCGGCCGAAGCCGACGGAGGCGAGGCGCTGCATCAGCGACATGCGCTTCTGCTCGGCGGCGCTGGGCGGCAGCGGGGCGGCCTGGGCGCCGCGCTGGGCATTGATCTGGTTCTGCGCCGGGATCGGCAGGTCCTCGACGCGCGGCATGCGGGTCGGGCGGACGACCGAGCGCTCCGGCATGGGCGGGATGAAGCTCTCTTCCAGCATCGGAGCGGGCTCCGGCTGGCGCACGGGCTCCGGCGCGGCCGCGGCCATGGCGGGACGCGGCTGGATCGGAGCGATGCGGATGTCCTCCGGCAGGCTAGCGCGCGGCTCGGGCTCGATCGGCTGCGGCATCCGCAGCTCCATCGGGGCCTCGACCGGGGCCGGCGCGGGAGCAGGAGCCGCCTGACGGGCGGGAGCCGCGGTGCGCAGGCGGGCCTCGGCCTTCAGGCGCTCGGCGACCTGGGCGATGCGAGCCTCGGTCTCGTCCATCTCGGCCTGCGAGGTCACCGGCTTGTCGATGCCCGTGGCGACGACGGAGACGCGGACGATGCCTTCCAGCGCCTCGTCGAAGGTCGCGCCGACGATGATGTTGGCCTCGGAATCGACCTCTTCGCGGATGCGGGTGGCCGCCTCGTCGACCTCGTAGAGCTTCATGTCGCGCCCGCCGGTGATCGAGATCAGCAGGCCGCGCGCACCCTTCATCGAGACGTCGTCGAGCAGCGGGTTGTTGATCGCGGCCTGGGCGGCGTTCAGTGCGCGCTTCTCGCCCTGGGCCTCGCCGGTGCCCATCATCGCCTTGCCCATGCCGCGCATCACGGCGCGCACGTCGGCGAAGTCGAGATTGATCAGGCCCGGACGGACCATCAGGTCGGTGATGCAGGCGACGCCGGAATAGAGCACCTGGTCGGCCATGCCGAAGGCATCGGCGAAGCCGGTGGTCTCGTTGGCGACGCGGAACAGGTTCTGATTCGGGATCACGATCAGCGTGTCGACCGCCTCGTTCAGCTCGCTGATGCCGGCTTCCGCCATGCGCATGCGGCGATGGCCCTCGAACTGGAACGGCTTGGTGACGACGCCGACGGTCAGGATGCCCATATCGCGGGCGACGCGGGCGATGGCGGGCGCCGCACCGGTGCCGGTGCCGCCGCCCATGCCGGCGGTGATGAAAACCATGTGCGCGCCGGCGAGATGGTCGCGGATCTCGTCGATCACCTCCTCGGCGGCCGCGCGGCCGACCTCGGGCTGGGAGCCGGCGCCGAGGCCCTCGGTCACCTGCAGGCCCATCTGGATGATGCGCGAGGCGCGCGACAGGGCCAGAGCCTGGGCATCCGTGTTGGCGACCACGAAATCGACGCCGTCGAGACCGGCCTCGATCATGTTGTTGACCGCATTGCCCCCGGCGCCACCGACGCCGAACACGGTGATCCGGGGCTTGAGTTCCCGGATGTCCGGGGCTTGCAGATTCATCGCCATGGTTGCCTCTTTTGATCCCTTGTCCGGCGCCTGGCGGGAGCCGTCCCGATTGCTACATTCGACGCCGTGGCTCCCCCGAAGAAGGGCTCGCCGGTACTCACACTGTCCTCCGACGGGCGGCCGCGTGGCGGCGCCCGGTCAGAAACTCTCCTTCAGCCAGCGGCCCACACGGGAGAAGTACCCGTCCGTTCCGGTGGCGAAATAGGCTTGCCTCGCGCGGGGCTCGAAATGCTCGACATGCGCGACCTGCGGATAGACCAGCAGGCCGACCGCGGCCGCGAAGGCCGGGCCCTTGCCGGCTTCCGGCAGGCCCTTGATGCCGAGCGGCCGGCCGGTGCGGACCTGCCCGCCGAGCACACGCCGCGCGACTTCGGGGAGGCCCGTGAGCTGGCAGGCGCCGCCCGTCAGCACGACGCGCCGACCGGCCTGTGCCGAGAAGCCAGCCTGGCTCAGCCGGTCGCGCACCAGTTCGAGGATCTCCTCGACCCGCGGCTTGATGATCCGGACCAGCTGCGACTTCGGCAAATGGTTGGGCGTGTCGCGCTCGTCATCGTCGACCTGCGGCACGGAGATCATGTCGCGCTCGTCCGAGGCGCTGGCGATGCAGGAGCCGTGCAGCGTCTTCAGCCGCTCGGCCGCCGAGACGCGGGTCGAAAGCCCGCGCGCCACGTCCATGGTGATGTGGTTGCCGCCGACGGCGATGGCGTCGGCATGCATGAGATGCCCGCCCGAGAACACGCCCAGGCTGGTGGTGCCGCCGCCCATGTCGACCACGACGACGCCCATCTCGGCCTCGTCGTCGACGAGCACGGAGAGGCCTGAGGCATAGGGGGTCGCGACCACCGCCTCGACCTCGAGATGGCAGCGCTCGACCGCCAGCATGACGTTGCGCGCCGCCGAGGCCTCGCTGGCGACGACATGCATGTCGACCGAGAGCTTGCCGCCGATCAGCCCGCGCGGATCGAGAACGCCGGGCACGCCGTCGAGCGCATAGCCGGTCGGCAGCGCGTGGAGCACCGCTTTGCCCGGCCGTAGCGCGTGGGTCGCGGCATGGGCGAGCACACGCTTGACGTCGCCGTCGCCCACCGAACCGGAACGCAGATCGACGCTGGCTGCGTAATGCTGCGAAGCGAGGCGCCCGCCGGTCAGGTTGACGATGACCGACTGCACCTCGACCTTGGCCATGCGCTCGGCCGCATCGACCGCGGCACGGATCGCCTTCTCGGCGCTTTCGAGGTCGATGATCGCGCCGCCCTTAAGGCCGAGCGAACGCTGATGGCCGATGCCGATGATGCGCGCGACATGGGTGCGTCCGCGCAGCCGCTCATTCGCCTCGGCCGGATTCAGCTCGGCGATCAGGCAGACGACCTTGCTGGTGCCGATGTCGAGAATCGACAGCGTCGCGCTCTTGCGCGACGAGAGCGGACGCATCCGCGGCGTCAGACCCTGGGAGGTGACGTGGTTCATGCCTCGCCTCCCTTCTTCTTGGTCTTGCTCTTGAGCTGCTCGGCGCGGGTCGCGGCGCCCTCCTCCGTCAGCCGCATCACGACGCGGTCCGGCTGGCGCAGATCGATGGCCAGCAGGTCCTTGTCGAAGATCCGGTAATCGGCCTGCAGTGCGGCGAGGCGCTTGACGGCAGCGCCCGGATCGACCTCCGGCAGACGAACATCCATGCCGTTCTCGAGCTTCAGGTTCCAGCGCCGCCCGGCGACCAGCGTCGCGGCCCTGATCTGCGCGGCGAGCGGCCCCGCCTGGCTGCGCAGAGCGAGATATTCGCGCGCCCGCACATTGGCCTCCGGGCCCACGACCAGCGGCAGATGGGCGAAGCGCCCGTCATCCATCTTGTCGATCACGGTTCCGTCGGCGGCGATGACGAAGAGTTCGCCCTTGACCTGCCAGAGCGCGAAGGGCTCGCGCTCGACGAGCGTGATCGCGACCTCGCCGGGATAGAGCTTGCGGATCGCCGCCTCGCGGATCAGCGGGGCGGCTTCGAGGCGGCGGCGCGCCTGGTCGGCATCGAAGAAGGGCAGCGAGATCTTGGGGTCGATCCCGGCCGCGACCAGAACCTCGACCTCGGACAGTTCGGCGATGCCGGCGATCGTGACGCGGTCGATGCCGAAGCCGACGAGGCGGGCCAGCATGTGGTGCGGCTCGCCGTAATTGGCGCGCAGAGTCTCGACATGGCCGCCCAGCACCGTGCCCGCGCCGAGGCTGAGGCTCAGGAAGCCGAGCGCCAGCCAGGTCCCGATCCGGCGCGGCAGGCGCCGGGCCAACGGCACGGCGACCGCACTGCGCCGCGACCGGCGCAGCCAGCGGCCGCTCCGCTCACCGACGAGCAGCTGCGGCCCGGGAGCCGGGACCGGCAGGCGGGACGCCGCGACGGCGGCTGCCGACTTCACCGATCGAGGGAGGCGTCCTCCACCATCCATGTGACGCGTTCACCGAAGTTGAGCCCGCATGGGCAGCCAGGGCGGGCACCGAGTCGATTCGGTCTCGTCGGGCCGTCCGGAGCCTCTTCTCAGCACGGAAACACGCTGTTTTGCGGCCCCGGCTCATGAAGGTTCTGCAGACGTCCCGGCACCCGATTGCTTGATGCGCCGTTAACGCCCACTCTTCGATCTGCTGGTAAATTTTTGGTAAAGGTTGCGCGCGGGAGATGGGGATCGCGCGTGGATTCCTTTGCTGCGGCCGGCGAGCGAGACTCTCCGGAGCCGGGATTCTCCAAGCGTCGAAAGGGGACCGACTGCGAGGCCCTTGCCCTGGACGGCACAAACCCGTATATACAAGTTAAATGAAAATCCTGTGGGACGAGCCCAAGCGGTTGGCGAATCTCGACAAGCACGGGATGGACTTCGCGGCGCTCGACGAGCGCTTCTTCGCGGAAGCTCGCATCGGTCCTGCCCGGGACGGGCGTTGGACTGCAATCGGACGCTTGAACGGCGTCGTGACGGTGGTCTTCGTGACCTTGGGCACGGAAGCCCTGTCCATCATCAGCATGCGGCCGGCCTCGCGCCGCGAGAGGAGTATCCTATGACGAAGCCTTTCGTTCACGGGAGAGGTTATGACGAGGCCGATTGGGCCGCTGTCGACAACCCCGAACTGACGGAAGCGGAACTTGCGGGTCTGCGCCCCATGCAGGAAGCCCTGCCCGAGGTCCACGCCGCGCTTCAGGACAGCATCAGGCGACGCGGACCGGCCCGGACGAAGGAAGCCGTGTCGATCCGGCTCGACATCGATCTCGTCGAACAGCTCAGGGCGTCCGGCCCGGGTTGGCAGTCGCGGGTCAACGACGCCTTGCGCGAATGGCTGAAACAACCGATCGCCTGAGCGTCAAACGACGCCGATCCGCTTGATCTCCCACTGCAGCTCGAAGCCGGAATGCGCCTTCACCCGGCGCCTTACCTCTTCGCCCAGGCCCTCGACATCGGCCGCCGTCGCCCCGCCGGTGTTGATCAGGAAGTTGCAGTGCATCTCGGAGACCTGCGCGCCACCCATCCGCAGGCCGCGGCACCCGGCGGCGTCGATCAGCTGCCAGGCCTTGCCGCCGGGCGGGTTCTTGAAGGTCGAGCCTCCGGTGCGCTCCCGGATCGGCTGCGCCGCCTCGCGCGCGGCGGTGACGCGATCCATCTCGGCCTGGATCGCGGCCCTGTCGCCCGGCCGGCCCTGGAACAGTGCCGAGGTGAAGATGATGTCCTGGGTTCCGGCGCCGCTGCTGCGATAGGAAAAACCCATCTCGGCATGGGACAAGGTGACGAGCCTGCCATCGCGCCGCACGCCACGCGCCTCGACGAGTACGTCGGTCGTCTCGCCGCCATGCGCGCCGGCATTCATTCTGAGCGCGCCACCGATACAGCCAGGGATGCCGCGGTAGAAGGCCAGCCCGTCGAGCGCCGCATCCGCCGCCGCCCGCGCCAGCTTGACGTCGGGCACCGCCGCGCCGGCCCGCAGACGATCGCCCGGTTCGATCGTAATCTCGCCGAAGGCCTTGCCGCCGAGCCGGATCACCAGCCCCGGAATGCCGCCGTCGCGGACGATCAGGTTCGAGCCGAGCCCGACGACCGTCAGCGGGATCTCCTGCGGCAGGCCCGACAGGAGATGCGCGAGATCGGCCTCGTCGGCCGGCGTGAACAGCGCCTGGGCCGGTCCGCCGACCCGAAACCAGGTCAACGGCGCCATCTCGGCATTCGCGAGCAGCCGCCCGCGCAGATCGGGTGCCGCGGCGCGGAGGGCCGGCGTGATGTCCGGAAAGCTCATGCGGCGGTCTTTGGCGGCGACAGCGCCGCCAGCTCGCCCGGCAGCGCATAGGCCCATTGGGTGATGTTGCCCGCGCCGAGCAGCACGACGTAATCGCCCGGGCCGGCGAGCTCGGCGACCATCCCCGCGAGCTTGTCGGAGCCCTCCAGCGGCAAGGCGTGGCGGTGTCCGCGCGCCTTGATGCCCGAGACCAGCGAATCCCGGTCCGCCCCCGCGATCGGCGCCTCGCCGGCCGCATAGGTGTCGGCGACGATCACCGTGTCGGCATCGTTGAAGCAGGCGGCGAAATCGTCGAAAAGGCTGGCGAGGCGCGTGTAGCGATGCGGCTGCACCACCGCGATCACCTTGCCTTTTGTCGAGGCGCGCGCGGCCTTGAGCACGGCGGCGATCTCGACCGGGTGATGTCCGTAGTCGTCGAAGATCAGCGCGCCGTTCCACTCGCCGGTCCGGGTGAAGCGGCGCTTGACGCCGCCGAAGCCGGCCAACGCCGCGCGGATGCGCTCGACCGGGATGCCGAGATCATAAGCCACCGCGATGGCGGCGGTCGCGTTGAGCGCGTTGTGATGACCGGGCATCGGCATGATCAGATCGCGGACGACCTCGTCGCGGCCGCGCTTGCGGTCGCGGATGAGCAGCGTGAACTTCGCCTGCCCGCCCGAGAGATCGATGTCGATCAGGCGGAAATCGGCCTGCGGGTTCTCACCATAGGTGACGACGCGGCGGTCCTCGATCTGCCCGACCAGCCCCTGCACCGTGGGATGGTCGATGCACATCACCGCGAAACCATAGAAGGGCAGGTTCTCGACGAAGCTCCGGAACGCGGCCTTGATCGCGTCGAAGGTGCCGAAATGGTCGAGATGCTCGGGGTCGATATTGGTGACGATGGCAACATCGGCCGGCAGCTTCAGGAAGGTGCCGTCCGACTCGTCGGCTTCGACCACCATCCAGTCGCTCTCGCCCATGCGGGCATTGGTGCCATAGGCGTTGATGATGCCGCCATTGATCACGGTCGGGTCGAGCCCGCCCTTCTCGAGCAGCGTCGCGACGAGCGAGGTCGTCGTCGTCTTGCCATGGGTGCCGGCGATCGCGACGCAGCTCTTCAGCCGCATCAGCTCGGCCAGCATCTCGGCGCGGCGCACCACCGGCAGCCGCTTCTCACGGGCGGCAACCAGCTCGGGATTGTCGCGCTTGATCGCGGTCGAGACCACGACCACCTCGGCCTCGCCGAGATTCTCCGCCTTGTGCCCGACGAAGGTCGTGATGCCCTTTTCGGCCAGGCGCTTGACGTTCGCGCCGTCGGACGCGTCGGAACCCTGCACCTTGTAGCCCAGATTGTGCAGCACTTCGGCGATGCCCGACATGCCGATGCCGCCGATCCCGACGAAATGGATGGAGCCGAGCTTCGGCGGCAGTTTCATGATCCGGCGGTCCTGTCAGTTTTGGGAATGGGCGGTGGCGATCACGAGATCGGCCAGTCGTTCGGCGGCATCGGGGATGCCGGCGCTCTTCGCGTTTGCAGCCATGCTCGTCAACCCCGCGGGCTGCGCGATCATCGCCGAGAGTTCGGCGGCGAGCCGTTGCGGCGTGAAGTCCGGCTGCAGGATGCGCTTGGCGCCCCCCGCCCTTTCGAGAAAGGCGGCATTGGCGGCCTGGTCCTGATCGAGCGAGCCCGGCAGCGGCACCAGGATCGCAGGTCGCCCGATCACGGTCAGCTCCGCGACGGTCGAGGCGCCCGAGCGGCCGATGACGAGATGGGCCTGCGCCATCCGGGCCGGCAGATCCTTGAAGAAGGGCGCGACCTCGCAGCGGACGCCGAGTTCGCCATAGAGGCCGGTGACCCGGGCGTGATCCTCGCTGCGCGCTTGCTGGGTAATGACGAGCCGCGCACGCTCCGCCGGCGTCAGCAACTGGAGCGCCGGCGGCACGATATCCGCCATCACCCGCGCGCCCTGGCTGCCGCCGAAGACGAGCAGCCGGATCTCACCCTCCCCCGGCCGGCTATAGTCCAGGGAGGCCGCCTCCAGCACCGCCGGCCGCACCGGGTTGCCGACATGCCGACATTTCGCCTTGAGCGCCTCGGTGATCCCGCCCACCTCGGCGAAGCCGGTCGCGATCGCGGCGGCGCGACCGGCCAGGAACCGGTTGGCCCGGCCCATCACGGCATTCTGCTCGTGGATGATCGTCTTCACCCCGGCGAGCGAGGCTCCGAGCACCGGCGGCACGGTCGGGTAGCCGCCGAATCCGACCAGCACCGCGGGCTGCACCCGTTTGATGATGGCGCGCGCCGCGAAGGTACCCTTGGCGAGTTCCAGCACGGCGCCGGCCATCTTCAGCGGCGAACGGCCCGACGGGGTCGCCGCCGGCACGGCATGCACCGCCTCGGCGGGGAAATGGCCGGCATATTCGGCCGCCCGTGTGTCGGTCATCAGCACGACGCGAATGCCGCGCGCATGAAGCGCATGGCTCAGCGCCTCGGCGGGGAAGAGATGGCCGCCGGTCCCCCCGGCGGCCAGCATCACGAGCGTGC
Source organism: Methylobacterium sp. CCH7-A2 (assembly GCF_001557075.1). NCBI lineage: Bacteria > Pseudomonadati > Pseudomonadota > Alphaproteobacteria > Hyphomicrobiales > Methylobacteriaceae > Methylobacterium > Methylobacterium sp. CCH7-A2. The sequence continues at coordinate 17,924 of NZ_LSKN01000008.1, read as the reverse complement.
CTTCTGCCATGACGCCGGCCTCAGCGCCTGTAGCCGAAATCGACCGCGCGGGGCCGCTTGCGCGTCAGGGCCAGCAGGAACCCGGTCCCGATCGCCAGCGAGATCAGCGACGAGCCGCCATAGGAGATGAAGGGCAGCGTCATGCCCTTGGCCGGCATCATGTGCAGGTTCACCATCATGTTGATCGCGGCCTGGATGCCGAAGAGCAGAGCGAGGCCCGTGACGGCGAGGCGGATGAACGGGTCCTCCGCCTTCTGGGCCACGAATAGCGCCCGCAGCACGATCAGCGCGAACAGCATCACCAGCAGGATGCAGACGACGATGCCGAACTCCTCCGCCGTCACGGCGAAGATGAAGTCGGTATGCGCGTCGGGCAGGATGCGCTTCACCGTGCCCTCGCCTGGGCCTTTCCCGAGCCAGCCCCCCTGGGCGAAGCTCTCAAGGGCCGTATCGATCTGGAAGGTGTCGCCCGAGCCCTTGTCCATGAAGCGCTCGATGCGGGCGCGCACATGCGGCACGAGCTGGTAGGCGATCAGGATACCGACGGCGCCGGCCCCACCGAGCCCCAGCACCCAGAACCAGTGCAGCCCGGCGACGAAGAACAGCCCCGCCCAGACCAGGGTGACGAGCATGGTCTGGCCGAAGTCCGGCTGCAGCACGAGCGGCGCGATCGTCGCCGGCAGCAGCAGGAAGGCGATCCAGGTTCCCGGCAGGTCGGGGCGCCGCGTCCCCTCGGCGAAGGCCCAGGCGGCCAGTACGACGAAGGCGGGCTTGAGGAATTCGGAGGGCTGGACCGAACCGATCGGCCCGAGCGTGAGCCAGCGCCGCGCGCCCTTGACCTCGACGCCGAGATAGAGAGTCGCCACCACCATCGCGAGCGAGACGGTGAAGAGCAGCAGCGCCATCCGCCGGACCTGGCGCGGCGTCAGGAAGGAAACGCCGACGAAGATCGTCAGCGCCACCAGAAGATAGGCCGCCTGGCGGTTGACGAAATGGAAGGTGGAGAGCCCGAGCCGTTCCGCCACCGGCGGGCCGCCGGCCATCAGGAGCACGACGCCGGAGACCATCAGCGCGACGAGCGCGCTCAGGATGATGCGGTCGATCGACCACCACCAGCGGCCGCTGAGAGAAGGTTCGGCGCGCGAGACCATGACGGGGCTCCAGAGCAGGCTTGGAGCGGCACAAACCACCGCTCCCGATCCGAATCACTCTGTCAACAAAGGGTTAACGGAATGATTCCGAAGCCCCGCATGCCACCCTATTGCAGATCGCCGAAAGCCTGCTGCAGGCGGTCCACCGCTTCCGCCACGACCGCCCGTGGCGTCGCTAGGTTGAAGCGCAGGAAGGAGGCACCGCCCTTGCCGAAGCTCGGCCCGTGATTGGCGGCGATCCGCGCCTGCTTCTCGACGCGGGCCGTGAACTCGGCCGTCGCCATGCCGGTGCCCGCGAAATCGATCCAGGCGAGATAGGTCGCCTCCAGCGGCAGAGCCCGGACACCGGGGATGGCACTCACCCCCTCCTCGAAGAGCCGGCGATTGCCGTCGAGATAAGCCACCAGCGCATCGACCCACGCCGCACCCTCGGGGCTGTAGGCGGCGGTCGCCATCATCATGCCGAAAGAATTGGGCGAGACGCCACCGGCATTGATCGCCGCCGCCAGCGGCGCCCGCAGCGCCTTGTCCGGCACGATGATGTTGCCGACATGGCAACCGGCGATGTTGAAGGTCTTGGTGGTGGCGGTCATCATCACCAGCCGGTCGATGATCTCCGGCGCCGCCAGCGCCATCACGTGATGCTTGTGGCCGGGCATGACCAGATCGTGGTGGATCTCGTCGGAGACCAGGATCAGGTCGTGGCGGACGCAGAAATCGGCGATGGCGCGCAGTTCCTCTCGAGTCCAGACGCGCCCGCCCGGATTATGCGGCGAGCAGAGGACGAACATGCGCTCCTTGCCGGTCATCATCGCGTCCCAGGCCGCGATGTCGAGAACGTAGCGGTCGTCCTCGATCGCGAGCTGACACTCGACGACCTGCCGGCCTGCCGCGGAGATCACGCGGGCGAAGGCATGATAGACCGGCGTCATCAGCACGACGCCGTCACCCGGCTTGGTATAGGCAGCGACGCAGAGCGCCGTGCCGTTGACCAGCCCGTTGGCGGTGAAGATCGCGGCCGGCTCGACGTCCCAGCCATGGCGCGTGCGCATCCACCAGCGGATCGCATCGTGATTGGCTTTGCTGTCGCCGAAATAGCCGTAGAGCCCGTGGGCTGCCATGCCCTCGAGCGCCGCCTGGACGCAGGCCGGCGGCCGGAAATCCATATCCGCGACCCACATGGCGATGCCGTCCGAGGCCGGCACGCCATAGAGCGGCGCCATCATGTCCCATTTCGAGGAATGGGTGCCGCGGCGGTCGATCCGCTCGTCGAAATTGGGGGCGCTGCTCATCGTCGTTCCTCGTTCACTCGGCGGACTCGGCGGACCGGGCGCGCACAGCAGCCTTGTCGCGTTGCGGGCCGTGAGGCCAGTCCCGCTGCGGATGGCCGCCATGCCGCACCGGTAAGGCCGCCTTTCCCGGTGCTAGGCGGTCCCCGCAGGCCGGAAGCCCGGCAGCGCCTTCGCCAGGGCGCGGAAGGCGTCACCGCGCACCTCGAAATTCGGAAACTGGTCGAAGGAGGCGCAGGCCGGCGAGAGCAGCACGGCGATGTCGCCCTGCCCCGGATGGGCCAGCGCATCCCGCGCCGCGCTCGCCAGCGCGACCTCGAGCGTGCCGCTGCGCTCATAGGCGACGCGCCCGTCATCGTCGAAGGTGGCGGCGAAGAGGTCGCTCGCCGCACCGATCAGATAGGCCCGGGCGATATTGGGGAAGTAGCGGCGCAGGGACTCGATGCCGCCCTCCTTCGCCTTGCCACCGAGGATCCAGAAGATGTCGCGGAAGGAGGTCAGCGCCTTCTCGGTCGAATCCGCATTGGTCGCCTTGGAATCGTTGATGAAGACGACGCGGCCGATGCGGCCGATCTCCTCCATGCGATGCGCCAGGCCGGGATAGCTGGCGAAACCCGCCGCGATCTGCTCGGCCGTGAGGCCCAGCGCGAAGCAGGCGGCAAAGGCGGCTGCCGCGTTCTGCGCGTTGTGCGAGCCCCGCAGAGATCCGATGCCCGCGAGATTGGCGACGATGCGGGGCTTGCCGTCGAGCACCTGGACGATCCGCGTCTCCAGCGTGCCGGCATTGGCGGTCACGCCGGCGAAGACGCCGTCATCGAGCGGCTGCTCGCCGCTGATCCTGACCAGCTTGCGGCCGGACGCCGCGCGCCGCCGCGCCATCTGCTTGGACGGCTCGTCGTCGACGCCGATCACGGCGACGTCCGCCGCGGAGACCAGGCGCTCCTTGATCGCGCCATAGGCCTCGAAGGTGCCGTGCCGGTCGAGATGGTCTGGCGTCAGATTCATCTGGATGCCGACGCTCGGCGCCAACGAGGGCGCGAGATCGATCTGGTAGCTCGAGCACTCGATGACGTGGACACGGCTCGCCGATGGCGGCTCCAGCGCCAGCACGGCCGTGCCGATATTGCCGCCCATCTGGACGTCGCGTCCGGCCTGGCGAAGGACATGGGCGACCAGCGCCGTGGTCGTCGACTTGCCGTTGGTGCCGGTGATGCAGACGACCGGCGCCGCCGGCTCCGTCGCCGCGCGCTGCCGGAAGAACAGCTCGATGTCGCCGATGACCTCGACGCCGGCGGCCTTGGCCTTCTCCACTGTCCAGTGCGGGGCAGGATGGGTCAGCGGCACGCCGGGCGCGAGGATGAGGCTGTCGAAGCGCGACCAGTCGGCCGCCGCGAGGTCGACGACAGCGATCCCCTCGCCTGCCGCACGGTCGCGGCTGGTGGCATTGTCGTCGTAGGCTTCGACCTGCGCCCCCCCGGCAATCAGCGCGCGCGCCGTGGCGAGGCCGGAACCGCCCAGGCCGAACAGCGCGACGCGCCGGCCCGCAAAACAGGTGATCGGAGTCATCTCAGCGCAGCTTCAGCGTCGACAGGCCGATCAGGGCCAGCACCACGGAGATGATCCAGAAGCGGATCACAACCTGCGGCTCGGTCCAGCCCAGCTTTTCGAAATGGTGGTGGATCGGCGCCATCAGGAAGACGCGCTTGCCGGTGCGCTTGTAGACGAAGACCTGGATGATGACCGAGAGCGCCTCGATCACGAACAGCCCGCCGACGATCGCCAGCACGATCTCGTGCTTGGTGGCCACCGCCACCACGCCGAGCAGGCCGCCGAGCCCGAGTGAACCCGTGTCGCCCATGAAGATCTGGGCCGGAGGCGCATTGAACCACAGAAAGCCGATGCCGGCGCCGATCACCGCACCACAGACCACGGCGAGTTCGCCGGCGCCGGGGACATGATGGATCTGCAGGTAGTTGGCGAAGATCGCATTGCCCGTGAGGTAGGAGATGAAGCCGAAGGTCGCCGCCGCGATCATCACCGGCACGATCGCCAGACCGTCGAGCCCGTCGGTCAGGTTCACCGCATTGCCGGCACCGACTACCACGAAGGCGGTGACCAACGGGAACAGGATGCCGAGGGGAATGATCAGCTCCTTGAGGAAGGGCATGGCGAAGCCCGACGCGATGGCCGGCGGCCCGAGCTGCATCACGCCCCAGCAGGCGACGAGCGCGATCGCCATTTCGAGCGTGAGCCGCGCCTTGCCGGAGAACCCCTTGTGGGACTGCTTGGTCACCTTGAGATAGTCGTCATAGAAGCCGATGGCGCCGTAGCTCACCGTCACGCCGAGCACGATCCAGACATAAGGGTTGCGCAGATTGCCCCAGAGCAGCGTCGCGACCAGCAGACCGCCGAGGATCATCAACCCGCCCATGGTGGGCGTGCCGCGCTTGGCGAGATGCGTCTGAGGCCCGTCGGTGCGGATCGGCTGGCCCTTGCCCTGCTTGATCCGCAGCCAGGAGATCGCCGCGGGGCCGAAGAAGAAGACGACGAGCAGCGCCGTCGCCGTCGCGCCGCCGGCCCGGAAGGTGATGTACCGGAAGACGTTGAGGATGGGGAACGTCCCGGAAAAGTCGGCGAGCCAGACGAGCATCGGTGTTTCGGTCTCTTGTTCTAGTCTTCGGCCGACGAGGCGGGGAAGCGGGCCGTCAGCGCCTTGACGATCGGCCCCATGCGCGAACCGAGCGAGCCCTTGACCATCACCACGTCGCCGGCTCGCACGGCATCCAGAACGAGCGCCTCGAGCCCGCTCGCCTGCGCGGCATAAGCCCCCCGCAGGGTCGAAGGCAAGCTGTCATACAACCCGCGCATCAGCGGACCGCAGGCGAAGACACTGTCGATGCCGTTGGCGGTGATGGCCGGACCGAGCCCCTTGTGGAGTTCGGGACCGGTCGGCCCCAGCTCCAGCATGTCGCCGAGCACGGCGATGCGACGGCCGCGGCCGGCCACCGGGATGCGCCCCAGATTCTCGATCGCCGCCTTCACGGAGGCCGGGTTGCCGTTGTAGCTCTCGTCGATCAGCGTGAACGCTCCGCCGGGTGCCTCCAGCCGCTGCTGCGCCCCGCGCCCCGCGGGCGGGCGCAGATCGCCCAGCGCCAGCGCCGCCAGCGCGATGTCGGCGCCGACCGCCTTCACCGCCGCCAGAACGGCGAGCGAGTTCAACACGATATGCTTGCCCGGGCTGCCGAGCCGGTAGGTGACCGGTTGCCCCATCACCACCGCATCGACGGTCGAGACGTCGGAGCGCAGCGCACAGGAGATGAGCCGGACATCGGCATCCGCGCTTTCGCCAAAACGGATCACCTCGCCGGCCGGGCCGGCCCTGGCGATCCGCTCCAGCAGATCGGCCTGGGGGATGTCCGCATTGAGGATCGCGGTGCCGCCGGGCTCCAGCGCCCAAAACACGCCGGCCTTCTCCTCGGCGATCCCCTCCAATGAGGCGAAGGCCTCGAGATGGACCGGCTGGATGGTCGTGATGATCGAGACCTGCGGGCGCACCATCCGCGCCAGCGGCAGGATCTCGCCGGGGTGGTTCATGCCGATCTCGTAGACCGCGTAAGCCACGTCTCGGGGAGTCCGACACAAGGTCAGCGGCACGCCCCAATGGTTGTTGTAGGAGGCAACCGGCGCATGCGTCTTGCCCTGGCGCGACAGGATGAGCCGCAGCGCCTCCTTGGTGCCGGTCTTGCCGACGGAGCCGGTGACCGCGAGCACGCCGGCCTTCAGCTCCGCCCGGCGAACGCTGCCGGCCCGCTCCATCGCCTTCAGCACGTCGGGCACAATGGCGAGGGCGCCCTTGCCGGCGAACTGGGCGGCGTGCGCCTCGTCCACGACGGCGAGCGCGGCACCCTTCTCGAAGGCAGCCGCGACGAAGTCATGCCCGTTGCGGGCCTCGCCGGTGATGGCGAAGAAAGCGTCGCCCGGCTCCAGCGTGCGGGTGTCGATCGAGATGCCGGAGATGGCTGCTGGCACAGGGCCTTCGGCCCGCGCGCCCAGCGCCGCGACCAGTTCGTCTCCGCTCCAGAGAGGGGCGCTCATCCTGCGATCTCCGCGATAGCCGTCCGCACCACGTCCTGGTCGGAAAAGGGAAAGGTCCGGTCGCCGATGATCTGGCCGGTTTCATGGCCCTTTCCGGCCACGACCAGCACATCGCCGGGGGCGAGCATCGCGACGCCCGCACGGATCGCCTCCGCCCGGTCGCCGATCTCGCGCAGCTTCGGCGAGGCGGCCATCACCTGCGCACGGATCGCGGCCGGGTCCTCGCTGCGCGGATTGTCGTCGGTGACGATGGCGATGTCGGCCTTTTCGGCCGCGATCGCGCCCATCACCGGGCGCTTGCCGGTGTCGCGGTCGCCGCCGCAGCCGAAGACGCAGATCAGGCGCCCGGTCGCATAGCCGCGCAGGGTCGACAGCACGGCCGCCAGCGCATCGGGTTTGTGAGCGTAATCCACGACCACCAGACCGCCCTTCGCCTCGCCGACGCGCTCCAGCCGACCGGCCACACCGGTCAGTCCTGCGATCGCCTGCAGCGCGCGCTCGGTGTCGTCGCCGGTAGCGATGGCAAGCGCGGCGCCGACCAGCGCGTTGCCCGCCATGAAGTCGCCGACCAGCGGCAGCGTCACGCGGTGCTCGCGGCCGCCGACCGCCACCGTCAGGCGCTGCGAGAAGCCGTCGCGCACGCTCTCGACCAGCCGGATCGTCTCGCCCTTGCGGCCGATGCCGACGAGCCGGTGGCCGGCGGCCAGCGCCGCATCCGCAGCCTCCTGCGCATAGGGCTCGTCGCGATTTATCACCACGGGGGCGCCCTTCGGCAAGAGCGACCAGAGCCGCAGCTTGGCGGCGAGGTAGTCGGCCACCGTCGGATGGTAGTCGAGATGGTCGCGCCCCAGATTCAGGAAGGCGCCTGCGGCCAGCCTGACGCCGTCGAGCCGGTGCTGGTCGAGCCCATGGGACGAGGCTTCCATCGCGAGATGCGTGACGCCCTCACCCGCCAACCGGTCGAGCGAAGCGTGCAGGGACAGCGGGTCCGGTGTGGTCAGCGTGCCATAATCGGCGCCCTTGGCGGTGACGATGCCGATGGTGCCGAGGCTCGCCGACGCGTGGCCCAGCGACTGGAAAATCTGGCGCGTGAAGTCGGCAACCGAGGATTTGCCGCTGGTGCCGGTGATCGCGACGATCGTGCCCGGCTGGCGAGGGTGGATCTGCGCGGCAGCCAAAGAGAGCGCGAGGCGCGGCTCGGCCACCTTGGCAAAGGCGACGGCCGGGTCGAGCCCCTCCGGGCGGGGCCCGCCCGACACGACCGCGACGGCGCCCTTGGCGATCGCATCGGCGATGAAGCGGGCGCCATCGGCCTTGGCACCGGCGAGCGCGATGAAGACCTCACCCGGCCGCACCTTGCGGCTGTCGAAGGCGACGCCCGCGACCGCTCGCGTGGCATCCGCGGGGAAGGCGCCCGGAAACAGGCGGCCGAGGCTGAAGGCTTCTGTCATGATCGCTCGCTAGCGTGGAGCCCGGCCTGCGGCAAGCGTCAGCGCGTGCCCCAGGCCCCCAGCCGCGCCATCAGCGGGAAGGGTTGGGCCGGCGGCTCGAAGCGCGGCGGCAGGCCGAGGATCGGCGCCGTGCGTTCGATCACCTTGCCGGTGGTGATGCCGGCGTTCCAGGCGGCGGTCGAATAGCCGCCGCTTTCGGCATAGCCCTTCGGCTCATCATAGATCGCGAGGAAGAGGTAGCGCGGCTTGTCGGAGGGCGCGATCGCCGTGAAGGTCGTGAAGTTCTTGTTCTTGGCATAGCGGCCATTGATGACCTTCTCGGCCGTGCCGGTCTTGCCGCCGACGAAATAGCCGGCGATGTCGGCCTTGCGGGCCGAGCCCTTCTCGCCGTTGAGGCGCATGATGAAGCGCATCGCCTCGGAGGTCTCGGGCTTGATCACCCGCACGCCGCTGCGCTTGGCCTCCTCCTCCGACCGCTTCAGGAAGGTCGGGGTGATCAGGGTGCCGCCATTGACCAGCGCACCGACCGCCGCCATCGCCTGGAGCGGCGCGACCGCGAGGCCGTGGCCGAAGGCGATGGTCGCCGTGTTGATCTCGCCCCACCGCTGCGGGACGATCGGCGCCGCGCTCTCCGGCAGCTCGGTCGTCATCCGGTCGAGCTGCATCATCTTGCGCAGGAAGGCCTTGTGCCCCTCGACGCCGACGGCCAGCGCCATCTTGATCGAGCCCATGTTGGACGAGTGCAGGAAGACCTCCGGCACGGTCAGGGTCCGGCCCGTGCCGTGATACTCCTTGATGACCTGCCGGCCGAACCGCATCATGCCGCCGGCGGTCGAATAGCTCGAATTGATGTTGGCCTTGCCGGAATCCAGCGCCATCGCGATGGTCAGCGCCTTGAAGGTCGAGCCCATCTCGTAGACGCCGACATTCATCCGGTTGATCCGGTCCTTCTCCAGCGCGTCGACCGGGTTGCCGGGGTCGAAGTCGGGCAGCGACACCAGCGCGATCATCTCACCGGTGTTCACGTCCATGATCGCGCCCGCAGCGGCGATCGCCTTGTATTTCTCCAGGCCCTTCGAAAGCTCGTCGCGCAGCGCGTGCTGGACGCGAAGATCGATCGACAGCGTCATCGGCTTGAGATCGGACGCCTGCGTCGCGAGGCCGGCACCGTTGAGATCCTGCAGCCCATGCGAGTCGATGTATTTCTCGATGCCGGCGATGCCGACATTGTCGACATTGGCGAAGCCCAGCACATGGGCGGCGGCCGTGCCGTTGGGATAGACGCGCTTGTTCTCGGGCACGAAGCCGACGCCGGGGATGCCGAGGCGGTGCACCTCGGCCTGCTGGCGCGGCGTGATCTCGCGCTTGACCCAGACGAAGCCCTTCTTGGTGCCGAGCTTGTCGCGCAGGTCCTTCGCGTCGAGATCGGGCAGAACGGCGGTCAGCAACTCCGTCGCCTCGTCCTTGTCGAGGATCTTCCGCGGCTCGGCGAAGACCGAGACGGTGCGGATATCGGTCGCCAGCACCTCGCCATTGCGGTCGACGATGTCGGGACGCGCGGCCGAGATCGCGTTGGACGTCGCACGGCGCAGGCCGACCTGCTCGTTGGGCAGGGTCGCCAGCATCACAAGCCGGCCGGTGATCGCCAGGAAGAGCGCGGAAAAGCCGAGGATGACCAGACCGACGCGCGGCTGGCTCTTCTCGCCGCTCATCCGGAAGACGTCGCGCAGCGCGCCGAAACGGCGCCGTGGCGCGGCCTCCGGCGCTTCCTCGACGATGTGGGTCGGGGTCTCGCTCATGGACGGCCTCCCGGCGTGGTCGCACTCGGCTTGCGGTCGCGCGGCGTCTCCGTCGGCACGCCCAAGCCGAGATCCTCGAGCTTGCGGCCGATGGCATCGACCTTCGGGCCGCGATTGGGGACATCCGACATGCGCACCACCTGCGTCACCGAAAAGGGCTGCAGATCGAGATGGCGGTCGGCGAGCGCCTGCAGACGATCCGGCCGGTTCAGGAACTGCCACTCGGCCTTCAGCACGGCGATGGCGTCGCGCTCGCGCTGCGCTTTCATCCGGATCTTCTGGAGTTGCTCGGCCTCCAGCGTCGTCTCGTATTTGATCGTGTAGGCGTAGAAGGCCGAGGAGACGAGCGCCCCGATGGCGACGAGATGCAGCAGCTTGATCATGCACGGGGCCTCCGGCGGGGCTGCGGCTCGGGCAGGCCGGCGAGCGCGACGAGATCGGGACCGGCCGGGCGCGGCGGCGCCTCGTTGCGGGCGGCGGCGCGCAGCTTGGCCGAGCGGGCGCGCGGATTGAGCCGCATCTCGGCCTCGGATGGCGCCACCGGCCCACGGCTGACCAGGCTGAAGGTCGGCTGAGCGGCCGTCAACACCGGCGCGTGGCGGGAGCCGGCCGGGGCACGCCCCGAGCGCTCGGCCAGAAACTGTTTGACGATGCGATCTTCCAGCGAGTGGAAGGTGACGACCACGAGACGTCCACCCGGCGCCAGAACCTCTTCCGCCGCATGCAGCGCGCGCACGAGTTCGCCGAGTTCGTCATTGACCGCGATGCGCAGCGCCTGGAACACCCGCGTGGCGGCATGCGGCCCGCCGGGCTCCGCCCAGACGATGCCGGCCACGAGATCGGCGAGTTGCTTCGTCGTCGTCAGCGGGGCCTTGCGCCGCGCCTCGATGATCGCGCGCGCCACCGCGCGGGAACGCCGCTCCTCGCCGTAATGGTAGAAGATGTCGGCGAGGACGCCCTCCTCCGCCTCGTTGACGAGGTCGGCGGCGCTGCGGCCCTCGCGGCCCATGCGCATGTCGAGCGGCCCGTCGAAGCGGAAGGAGAAGCCTCGCTCCGCCTGATCGATCTGCATGGAGGAGACGCCGATGTCGAGCACGATGCCGTCGAGCGGGACGCGGTCGAAACGCTGCGCCTCTTCGGCGAGTTCGCTGAAACGGGCCTGCGCCAGCGTCAGCCGCCCGGCCATCTCGGACACCAGCTTCGCGCCGCCGGTGATGGCGGTCGGGTCGCGGTCGAGCGCCAGCAGGCTCGCATCCGGCGCGGCCTCGAGGATCGCGCGGGCATAGCCACCGGCGCCGAAGGTGCCGTCGAGATAGCGCCCGCCCGGCTTCGGCGCGAGTGCGCTCAACACCTCGGCGAGCAGCACGGGGATATGCGGCGCGCCCTCTTGCGACTCGATCGCGGTCTGGCCCGCCCGGCTCTGCATGCGGCCCGGCATCAGCCAGCCGCCCCACCGCTCGGCGGCGGCACGCTCAGCGCGCGCTTGACGTCGCGCAGCTTCGCCTTGGCGGCATCGAGATGCGCCTGGAACCGGGCCGGCTCCCAGATCTGGAATTTGTGGCCATGCCCGACGAAGGTCACCGCATCCGTGATCCCCGTATGCGCGCGCAGCGCCTCGCTCAGCATGATGCGGCCCTCCGGATCGACCTTCAGCACCTCCGAGGTGCCGTTCAGCGCCGTCGACAGCGACTCCCACTCCTCCGAAAAGGGCGAGAAGCCCGCGAGAATGTCGTCGATCGTCTTGCGCAGGGCGTGACCGCCGGCATCGAAGGCCGCGAGATCGAGCGCCGGATGAACGTAAAGCCCCTCGTAGCCATCCTTGGCCAGCACGGCGCGGAAGCTCGACGGGATCGAGACGCGCCCCTTGGCGTCCAGCCGGTTGGTGAAATTCGAGACGAAGCGGTCCGTCAACGCCGCCTCCCGGCCTGCTCACTGGCTGGCCGCTCGCCCGCGAAGCTTGCGGGGCGGTAGCCCCCCGCCGAAGCAGGCAAGGCGACACGATCGACCAGTTTCCGCGCGGCACACGGACCCTGATCTGACGACTGCCTGCCGGCTTCGACGGGATGATTTGGGATAGCATGGGCCTGTATGGGCGTCAACGGAATCGCGCCCGCGCAGGCGCCGCTGCGGGGGCTGTCGATCATCACAGCCCGTTAAGGTTAAGTATCCGTAACCACGCGCGATTCCTCGTTCGCAGCGGCCGGCGCGGCCACTGCGGGCGGGGAAATGACCTCAAAAAAATTATCCTGCGATCAGTCCGGATCGCTTGCGGCCAGCAGGGCTTCGCGCAGCGCTGCCAGGTCTGCGAGCAGCCGCCCGTCCGGCGGAAGGGCCGCACCGATGGCCCGGCCCATCGCACCCGGCACACAGGCCCCCTTCTCCCGCAGCCGCTCCCCCGCCTCGGTCAGATGGAGCAGGACCTGGCGCTCGTCGCTGCGGCTGCGCTCGCGCCGGATCAGACCGGCTGCCTCGAGCCGCTTGAGCAGGGGCGTCAGCGTGCCGGAATCGAGCGACAGCCGCTCGCCCAGCGCCTTCACCGTCAGCCCGTCACCTTCCCACAGCACGAGCATGACCAGATATTGCGGATAGGTGAGCCCGGTCTCCGCGAGCACGGACCGGTACATCCGGGTGAAGGCCTGGCCGGCCCGATAGACGGCGAAGCAGAGCTGCTCTTCCAGCCTGGGGCTCGCCCGCCCGGGAACTTTTTTCGACATGACCGCTTCCCTATCCGCCGCCCTCACCCGATCCGGGCCATCGCCGCGGCGATGAACCAGCATTGGCGAGCCCAATCAACTCAGCGTGAACCGCGGCGTTATGATCGTTGACAATTAGATTGTGCACGATATAAATCGAACCCGCAAGATCACCTGGTCGCAAACGGGTATGCCCGCGCGGCCCAGCAGCGAAGGAGTTCGCCATGAAGGTTCTTTACACCGCTCACGGTTCGGCCACCGGCGGCCGCGAAGGCAAGGCCGCGACCGACAGCGGCAATGTCGCCGTCGTCCTCAACACCCCAAAGGAACTCGGCGGCGGCGGCGGCGAAGGCACCAATCCCGAGCAGCTCTTCTCGATGGGCTATTCGGCCTGCTTCCTCGGCGCGCTGAAATTCGTCGCCGGCAAGGAGAAGGTGAAGATCCCCGAGGATGCGAAGGTCAGCGCCGATGTCGGCATCGGCCCGCGCGACGACGGCGCCGGATTCGGCCTGGCCGTGACGCTGACCATCTCGGTTCCGGGCGTCGACAAGGCCGTGGTCGAGGACCTCGTCCAGAAGGCCCACATCGTGTGCCCCTATTCGCATGCGACCAAGGGCAACATCGACGTCGAGCTCAAGGTGGCGTGAAGCCGAAGCACCGCGCAGAGGCTTGCGGCAATTCGCTCTGGTGAGTCGGATGGAGCGATGTTCGAGAACCGGAGCGGAGCGGATATCTCGTCCGCGAGCACCGGAAGCGCAGGACATCGCTTCAGCCGGCCGCCGGAGTAGAATTGCCAGTCGGCCTGTAAGCCGGGTTCTGGATGGCCGGAAGATCGCTCTCCCGGCGTGACGGCCATTCCTCTGGGACGCGCATTACTGCGCGCCTCGAGCAACCAACCCGGACGACAGGGCCCGGAAAAGGCCCCTCTCCGCTCGCGCGGACAGCATCGTCCCTATTCGGTTTTGCTCCCGGTGGGGCTTGCCATGCCGTCCCCGTTGCCGGGTCCGCGGTGCGCTCTTACCGCACCTTTTCACCCTTACCGCGCGTGGAGGCCGAGGCTTCCCTGCGAGGCGGTTCGATCTCTGTGGCGCTATCCCTGGGGTCGCCCCCGCCGGACGTTATCCGGCACCGTTTTTCCGTGGAGCCCGGACTTTCCTCCCTCGCAGGAACCTGCGTTCCCATGAGAGCGGCCGTCCGGCCGACTGGCGGGAGGGCTAGTGCGCGCTCCCGGCGGCTGCGTCAACCGCCACGACGCCTTCAGTTGCGGGCCGTGATGGTGCGGACCTTGGCGCAGTAGGTGCGGTTCGCCCCGCTCATGCGCTCGGCCATGTGGCCGCTCTGATACTTCATGATGGTGCGGCAGGTGTCGCCGCCAGCCGCCCGATAGGCCATGGCGAGGTATTTCATCGCGTAGCGGGCGTTGGTCTCGGGATCCAGCAAACCGCCGGCGCCTCCCGTATAGCCCATGCCGCGCGCAGTCTGGTGGCGGATCTGCATCAGCCCGTAGTTGCCCGCATTGGCGGCACGGGGATTGTAGCGGCTCTCGATCCGCACCACGGCATCGGCCAGCGAGAAGGGCACGCCATTGGCGGCCGCATGGCGCGCGACCAGTGCCTTGAGCCCCTCCGATCCGGCAGGAGCCGACAGAGCGGCCCGCTCCGCCTTCGCCTTCTTCCCATCGCTCGATGCGGCGGGCGCGGCTGCTTCCTCCGGCTTGGCTTCGCCCGCCGCTGCGGCCGCTTTCTCCCGCTGGATCTCGGCCTCGCGAACGATGAACGCCCGGGCGTCCGTCTCGTCATTGACCTGGGCCTGGGCCGGCTGGAGCGATGCGAGGCAAATCGCGACGACGGCGAGAGCGCCGCTGGAGGTATACCGCATGATCGACTGAACCTTTGCTACCGCCTATTGGCTAGAAGGCGCAGTCCAGTGATCAGTAAATGTGACGAGAATCTGTCCCTCGATTCGCCAAATCGTTCGATTTGTACCTTGATCCGGCCGATCTACGTATTCTTACTGGAAAGTATTGAGCATGTAAAAATTCGCCCCCGACACTTCGCGGTCCCGAGCCGGCTGTGTATTGGCGCCCACCCGGCACTTTGTGCCCTATTTCCGCCATAATTGAGGTTTGCGACCGGATAACGCGGCGAGTCGGCCTCATGCCGGGGCTGTCGGCGCAGCTGCGTTCTGGTTATGGTCGCGCCGTCACCACAGCGCCCGGAGTCGCCTGAACCATGGTTTCGTCTTTCTGGGGGCTGCTGGGCGGCGGCGGCCTCGGCCTCGTTCTCGGCGGCCCGCTCGGCGCCCTGCTCGGGGCACTCGCCGGCCATATGCTGGTCGACCGCGAGGGTTCCCCCTTCGGCGCGGCGCCCCGCGAACTGGTCTTCACCACCGGCCTCGTCGCGCTCGCCGCCAAGATGGCCCGTTCCGACGGCGTGGTGACGCGCGACGAGGTCGCCGCCTTCCAGCGCATCGTCACCGTCCCGCCCGAGCAGCAGGCGCGCATCGAGATGCTGTTCGATCTCGCCAAGCAGACCAGCGCCGGTTTCGAAGCCTATGCCGGGCAGATCGCCGAGAGCTTCCGCGACGAACCGGCCCTGCTCGAGGACGTGCTCGACGGGCTCTTCCTGATCGCGGCCGCTGATGGCGCGATCCACCAGGACGAGCACGCCTATCTCCGCGAGGTCGCGACGATCTTCGGCATCGACGAGGCCGGTTTTGCCCGCATCGAGGCCCGCCATGTGCGGCGCGCCGACGATCCCTATCTCGTGCTGGGCGCCTCGCGCGAGATGGGCGACGAAGAGCTCAAGCGGCATTACCGCCAGCTCGTCGCCCAGAACCACCCGGACCGCGAGTTCGCCCGCGGCCTGCCCGAGGAGGCGGTCGCCATCGCCACCCGCCGCCTCGCCGCGATCAACGCCGCCTGGGACCGGATCGAGCGCGAGCGCGGTCTGCGGGCGCGGCTCAGCATCGAGCCGGCCTGAGCCTCAGCGCATGAGCAGAGACGCCACCCCGGACAGCCGCTTCGCGGCCAAGATCTTCCCCTCGCCCAACCATGGCGAACGCAAGGGCGGTCCCCTTGAGGGCGCGCCACGCCGGCCGGACATGCTGATCCTGCACTACACCGGCATGCCAGTTGCCGGCGAAGCCCTGCAATGGCTCTGCAACCCGGTCTCGCAGGTCTCCTCGCACTACTTCGTCTTCGAGAACGGCCACACGCTCCAGCTCGTGCCGGAAGCCCGCCGCGCCTGGCATGCCGGCGCCTCGCACTGGGCCGGCGAGAGCGACATCAACTCCTGCTCGATCGGCATCGAGATCGCCAATCCCGGCCATCCCGGCGGCCTGCCCGATTTCCCGGAGGAGCAGATCACAGCCACGCTCAACCTCTGCCGCGACATCTGCGAGCGATGGGCCATCCCGCCTGAGCGCGTGCTCGCCCATTCCGATGTCGCCCCGGGCCGCAAGATCGACCCCGGCGAGAAATTCCCCTGGCGCCATTTTGCGCAAGGCGGCGTCGGCCTCTGGAGCGAACCCGCGCCGATCCGCAGCGGCCGCTTTTTCGCCCGCGGCGACTCGGGCCAGCCGGTCGAGGCATTGCAGGCGATGTTCGCGATGTTCGGCTACGGCGTCGCGGTCGACGGCATCTATGACGAGAAGCTGGAAGCGGTGGTCGCCGCCTTCCAGCGCCACTGGCGCCAAGACAAAGTTGACGGCGTCGCCGACGCCTCGACGATCACGACCCTGCGGGATCTGATCGCCGCGACGCAGGGTTCGCGGACAGCGTGACCCATCGACTTCTGACGCCGAAACAACCGGAAACCGACCTCTCCTCAACATTGCGGTAAGTTAACTCGCCGCCGAACACGGATTCTGGCATGGTGCGGCGGCTGAAAAGACGTCGGCCATGCCGACGCGACGATGGGGACCAATTTGCGCAAGTGGGTGATCGGAACGGGTGTCGTGGCCGTGCTCGCGGCCGGCGGCTACTGGGCGTGGCGTCCGGCCGGCGGTCCCTCCAGCGAGGCGGCCTACAGGACGGCTCCGATCGACCGCGGCCAGATCACCGCCGCCGTGCGCGCCACGGGCACCTTGACGCCGATGACGACCGTGCTGGTCGGCTCGCAGCTCTCCGGCCAGATCGTCGAAATCCTCGCCGACTACAATTCGCAGGTGAAGGCCGGACAGGTCGTCGCCCGCCTCAACAGCGATCAGATCAAGACACGTCGCGACGCCGCGCAGGCAGACCTGATGCAGGCAAAGGCCGATCTCCTGGTCAAGCGCGCCCAGCTCGACCGCGCCCGCTCGACGCGGCTCAAGGCCAATTCGACCGTCAGGGACCTCGAAGCCCAGCGCGACCGCACCGCAGCCCAGCTCGCCGATGCGAAGCGCACTTTCGAGCGCCAGAGCGAGTTGTTCAGCCGCGGCGCCGGCTCGCAGCAGACGCTCGACACCGCCCGCACCCAGCTCGAGGTCCAGACGGCGACGCTCGCCTCCAGCGAGGCACAGGTCGCCTCGGCCAAAGCCGAACTCAACGGCCTCGACGCCGATATTCTCCTCGCCGAGGGTCAGGTCGCGTCCGGCGAGGCGCTGATCGCCCAGCGTGACGCCAAGCTCAAGGACATCCTGATCGACCTCGAGCGCACCGACATCCGCTCGCCCGTGGACGGCGTCGTCGTACAGCGACAGGTCGATCTCGGCCAGACGGTTGCCGCCTCGCTTTCGACGCCGACCCTGTTCCAGATCGCGCAGGACCTGCGCACCATCGACATCTACGCCAATGTCGACGAGGCCGATGTCGGCCGCCTGAAGCCGGGCCAGCCGACGACCTTTACCGTCAACGCCTATCCCAACCGCACTTTCGAGGGCCGCGTCGAAATGGTGCGCCTCGGCGCGCAGACCATCCAGAACGTCGTCACCTATACCGGCGTGATCCGGGTCGAAAACCGGGACATGGCACTGCTGCCCGGCATGACCGCCAATCTCCAGGTCGTCACCGAGGACCGGCGCGACGTGCTGCGCGTGGCGAACGCCGCCCTGCGCTTCCGCCCGCCAGGAGCGGCTGGTGGGTCGGCACCTGCCACCGGAGCGGCCGTTGCGGCAGCCCCCTCCACCCGCGGCGGCGGGCCTGGCCAGGCCGCCGCCTTCCGCGAGCGCATCGAAACCGAATTGCAGCCGACGCCCGAGCAGAAGCAGGCCATCGCCGCGATCATGCAGGAGCGTCGCGCCGGCTTCCGCGAGGCCATGGCCGGCATGAGCGAGGACGAGCGCCGCGCGGTCTTCCGCAAGGCGCGCGCCGACATGATCGCCAAGGTCGCCGCCGTGCTCGACCCCGAGCGCCGAGCCAAGTTCGAGGCGATGATGCAGGAGGGCCGCGGCGCGCCGCAGCAGGGCATGCCCGGCCGCGTCTATGTGCTCGGCGAGGACGGCCTCCCCCGCGCCGTGCCGGTCA
>NZ_LSKN01000060.1:0-9134 GCF_001557075.1 Methylobacterium sp. CCH7-A2 | reverse complement strand
CCCCGCGAGCGAAGAAGCGGACGAACCTGCCTTTGCGCCCCCCACCCCTGCCCCTCCCCACAAGGGGGAGGGGTCAGCGCCCGCTCGCTTCCGCACGCTGAAGATCGCAGCCGGATCGCTCGCCCTGCTCCTCACCGCCGCGACCGCCTCCCTCCTCCACTACGCCCGCTCCCTCCCGCCGCTCGACCTTACGGCCGCGACAGAGCGCTCGACCGTGGTTCTGGACCGCGAGGGCCGGCTTCTCCGCCCCTTCCTGACGCCGGATGGCCGCTGGAAGCTTCCGGTCGGCACGGGTGATGTCGATCCGCGCTATCTCGCCATGCTCAAGGCCTATGAGGACAGGAGGTTCGACAGCCATGCCGGCATCGACCCGCTGGGCCTCGTGCGCGCGGCCGGACAGATGCTGTGGAACGGCCGCATCGTCTCCGGCGGATCGACGCTGACCATGCAGGTCGCGCGTCTGCTGGAGCCCCGCGAGGAGCGCAGCCTCGCCGCCAAGCTCCGCCAGGCGGTGCGCGCCGTCGAACTCGAGCGGCGCTTCACCAAGACCGAAATCCTCGACCTCTACCTGACGCTCGCCCCCTTCGGCGGTAATCTCGAGGGCGTGCGCGCAGCCAGCCTCGCCTGGTTCGGCAAGGAGCCGAAGCGCCTCTCGACCGCCGAGGCCGCGCTGCTCGTCGCCCTGCCGCAATCGCCCGAGACGCGCCGGCCCGACCGCTTCGCCGAGGCCGCCCGCAAGGCCCGCGACCGGGTACTGGCCCGCGTCGCGGAGGCTGGCCTCGCCACCGCAGCCGAAATCGCCGCCGCGCGAGACGAGCCGGTCCCGACGGCGCGCAAGCCTTTCCCCAACCTCGCCCCCCATGTCGCCGAGCAGGTCGTGGCGGAAGCGCCGGCCGCCCGCAGCCATCGCCTCAGCCTCGATGCGCGGCTTCAGTCGGCGCTGGAAGCGCTGGCCCGCGACCGCAGCCTGGGCCTCAGCCCGCAGGTCTCGATCGCCATCCTCGCGGTCGACAACGAGACCGGCGAGATCCGCGCCTCGGTCGGCGGCGTCGACTACTTCGCCGCCGAGCGGGCCGGCTCGCTCGACCTGACGCGGGCGCTGCGCTCGCCGGGCTCGGCGCTCAAGCCCTTCATCTACGCGCTCGCCTTCGACAACGGCATCGCCCATCCCGAGACGATGCTGGAGGACCGGCCGGCGCGCTACGGACTCTACGTGCCCGAGAACTTCGACATGACCTTCCAGGGCATGGTCTCGGCCCGCAAGGCGCTGCAGCTCTCGCTCAACGTGCCGGCGGTCGAACTGCTCTCGGCGCTCGGGCCTCAGCGATTCCTGTCGCGACTGCGCGATGCCGGGGTCGCGGTCGCCATGCCGAAGGAAGGCGGCGCTCCCGGCCTCGCCGTCGGACTCGGTGGGCTCGGCATCACCCTGCAGGACCTGACACGCCTCTATGTCGGGCTGGCGCGTGGTGGGGATGTCGCGCCGCTGCGGGTGCGGGCGGGAGGGGAAGACGCGCCTTCGCCCCGCCTCGTCGAGCCGGTCGCCGCCTGGTATGTCGCCGACACGCTACTCGGCGCGCCGCCGCCGCTCAATGCCATGCCCGGCCGCATCGCCTTCAAGACCGGCACCTCCTATGGCTATCGCGATGCCTGGGCGGTCGGCTTCGACCGCAGGCACACGATCGGCGTCTGGGTCGGCCGCGCTGACAACGGCGCCGTGCCGGGCCTCGTCGGGCGGGTCGTCGCGGCCCCGATCCTGTTCGACGCCTTCGCGCGGATAGGCCTCGACCCGCGCCCCTTCCCGCAGCCGCGCGACAGCATCGTGGCGACGAGCGCCCAGCTGCCGCCCCCGCTGCGCCATCTGCGCCAGGACGTGCCGAAGACGGTGGTCGCGATGACGACGCCGTCGCTGAGGCTCGCCTTCCCGCCCGAAGGAGCCCGGATCGACCTCGCCGCCTCGGCCGCCGACGGACGGCCCGAGCTCAATCTCAAGGTCGCCGGCGGCGCGCCGCCCTATACTTGGCTGGTGGATGGCGCGCCGGTCCTCCCACCGACACGGCGGCGCGAAGCGACATGGCAGCCGCCGGGCAAGGGCTTCCTGCGAATCTCCGTCATCGACGGCACCGGCGCCAGCGAAAGCGTCTCGGTGCGCCTGCAGTAGCGGGCTACTCGGCGGGCTGGGGATGCGCCGCCGGCGTCTCCTTCACCACATGCCCATGCACGGAGCGCTTCTTGCTCGCGAGATAGGAATAGGCGACCGGCACCACATAGAGCGTCAGCAGCGTGCCGAAGGTCATGCCGCCGACGATGACCCAGCCGATCTGCGAGCGGCTTTCGGCGCCCGCGCCATGGGCCAATGCCAGCGGCACGGCGCCCAGCACCATCGCGCCCGTGGTCATGAGGATCGGTCGCAGGCGCAGTTCCGCCGCCTCGACCAGGGCGTCGATCATCTCCTTGCCCTCCTCGCGGAGCTGGTTGGTGAACTCCAGGATCAGGATGCCGTGCTTGGTGATGAGGCCGACGAGGGTGATCAGGCCGATCTGGCTGTAAACGTTCATCGTGCCGCCGGCGAAGTAGAGTGCCGCGAGCGCGCCCGTGAGCGAGAGCGGCACCGAGACCATGATCACGACGGGATCGATGAAGCTCTCGAACTGGGCGGCCAGCACGAGATAGATGAAGCCCAGCGCCAGCAGGAAGACGATCGCGATCGAGGCGCCAGACTGCTTGTACTCGCGGCTCTGGCCGGAATAGTCGATCTGCACTGTTTTCGGCAGGACACGGGCCGAGGCCTGTTCCAGCACGGCCAAAGCGTCGCCGAGCGAATAGCCGGGGGCGGGCACGGCGGTGATCGTCGCCGCACGAAGCTGGTTGAAGCGGATCAGCTCCTTCGGCGCGACCGTCTCCTCGACCTTGACCAGGCTCGAGAGCTGCACCACCGCGCCGCCCCGGCCCATCAGATAGATCGACTGCAGCGCCTGCGGCGTGTTGCGGTCCTCGCCGCCGACCTGGATGACGACGTCGTACTGCTCGCCATTCATGTTGAAGCGGGTCACCTGCCGCCCGCCGAGCAGGGTTTCCATCGTGCGGCCGATGACATCAACGCCGACGCCGACATCCGCCGCGCGCTGGCGGTCGATCGAAACCTTGATCTGCGGCTTGTCGAGGATGAGGTTGGATTCGAGATTGGTCAGTGCGGGCGAGCCGGCGACTTCGGCCAGGAGCGCGTCGACATACTGCTTGATCTGCTCATAGGGCTCGGACGAGCGCAGGACGAACTCCACCGGCCTGCTGTTGGCACCGCCCTGGCCGAGCGAAGGCGGATTGGTGGCGAAGAGCCGAATGCCGGGCACCTGCGACAGGCTGCGGTTGATCTCCGCCACCATGTCCTGCTGCTTCGTGCCACGCTCCTCCCAGGGCTTGAGACGGGCGAAGGCCAACGCGCGCGTCACATCCGGGAAGCCCACAATGACGAGATTGGTCTGGACGTCCGGGAAGCGCTTGAAGAACTCTTCCGCGCGGCGGGCATATTCCGCAGTGAAGTTCATCGTCGAGCCTTCCGGCGCCACGCCGATAACGGTGAAGCTGCCGCGATCCTCGACCGGCGCCAGTTCCGAGCGCAGATTGGTGAAGAAGAAATAGCTGCCGCCCGCCACACCGAGCGCCAGCAGCACGATCACCGGGCGGATCGCCAAAGCCCCGCGCAGCGAGGCCTTATAGCCGCGCGACAGGGCATTGAAGCCGCGCTCGAGCAGATTGTAGAGCCAGCCATGGCTTTCATTGTGCCGGAGTAGCTTGGCGCACATCATCGGCGTCAAGGTCAGCGCGACGAAACCCGAGACCAGCACGGCTCCCGCCAGCGTCAGCGCGAACTCGATGAAGAGCTTGCCCGTCCGCCCGGTCGAGAAGGCCATCGGCGCATAGACCGCGACCAGGGTCAGCGTCATCGCCACGACGGCGAAGGCGATCTCGTTGATGCCGCGGATCGCCGCAGCGTTCGGCTCCATCCCGTCCTCGATATGGCGATGGACGTTCTCCAGAACCACGATGGCGTCGTCCACGACGAGGCCGATCGCCAGCACCATCGACAGCAGCGTCAGCGTGTTGACCGTGAAGCCGAAGGCATACATCAGCGCAAACGAGCCGACGAGCGACACCGGGATGGTGACGAGCGGGATCAGTGTCGCGCGCAGCGAGCGCAGGAAGATGAAGATGATCAGCACGACGAGGACGACCGCCTCGAGGATCGTCGTGTAGACGGCCTGGATCGAGCGGTCGATGAAGACCGAGGTGTCATAGGAGGTCGCGATCGTCATGCCGTCCGGCAGATCGTCGATGATCTCCGGCAGCGCGGCACGGATGCCCTTGGAGACGTCGAGCGGATTGGCCGTCGCCTGCTTGACGATGCCGATCGTCACGGAGGGATTGCCGGAAAACCAAGCGGCGTTGCGCTCCGCCAGCGCGCCGAGTTCGACGCGCGCGACGTCGCGCAGCTTGATCGGGAAGTTGTTGGCGTCCTTGACGACGATCTGCTGGAACTGCTCGGGCGTCGTCAGCCCGGTCTGCGAGAGCACCGTGAATTCGCGGTTGTTGCTCTCGATGCGGCCCGAGGGAATCTCGACATTCTGCGCGCGGACCGCCGCCTCGATCTCCTGGACCGTGATGTTGTAGGCCGACATGCGCGCCCGATCGAGCCAGATGCGCATGGCGTAGCGCCGCTCGCCGCGGATCTGCACCTCGGCCACGCCAGTGATGTTCTGCACCCGGTCGGTGATGAAGCGGTCGGCGAAGTCGGTCAGTTCCAGCGGGTTGTGGCGCGAGCTGATCAGCGACAGGAACAGGATCGGCTGAGCATCCGCCTCGACCTTGGCGATGATCGGTTCGTCGATCTCGGACGGCATGCGCCCGCGCACGCGGCTGACACGGTCGCGCACGTCGGAAGCCGCGACGTCGGGATCGACGTCCGGCCGGAAGCGGACCGAGATGTTGCTCTGCTCCTGGCGGCTGGTCGAGGAGATGATCTCGATGCCCTCGATGCCCGCGATCGAGTTCTCCAGGATCTGCGTGACCTGCGTCTCGATGATTTCGGCACTGGCGCCGGTATAGACGGTACGGACCGAGACGACCGGCTCATCGATGTTCGGATATTCGCGGACCGTGAGGCGCGTATAGGACACCGCGCCGATCAGGAGCACGAGCAGGCTCAGCACGGTCGAGAAGACCGGCCGGCGAACGAAGAGGGCGAACAGGCTCATGGCGCGCGGGACTCGGGCTCAGGGGCTCAGCGTGGCGGGCAGCGCGCTCGTCTGAACCGGCGGCTGGCTGTTCTTCACGGAGACTGTCGAGCCGTCGCGCAACCGCATCTGGCCGGAGCTGACGACCGTCATCTGCGGGGTCAGCCCCTTCACGATCTCGACCTTGCCCGGCAACCTCTTGCCGAGCTCGACCGCGACGCGTTTCGCCTTGCCGTTCTCGACGATGAACACGACCTTGCCGAGCCCATCCGGCACCACCGCGGATTCGGGGATCAGCATCGCGTTCTCGCGACGGTCGACCACGATGGTGACACGGGCGAAGAGGCCCGGCTTGAGCGTGAGATCGCCGTTGGGAACGGTGGCGCGGAGGCGGATGGCGCGCCCATTGATATCGACGACGGGATCGACCGCGAAGATCTTGCCCTGGAATTCGGAATTCGGCACCGCATCGACACGCAGGCTGATCGTCTGGCCGACCTTGACCTGCGACAGGAAGATCTCGGGCACACGGAAGTCGACCTTGATCGGATCGATATTGGTCAGAGTGATCAGCTGCTTGCCGACCGCCACATAATCTCCGACGCTGACGGCGCGCAGGCCAACGACGCCGTTGAAGGGCGCGATCAATGTGGATTGAGCGAGCTTCGCCTGCGAGAGCTGCACCCGCGCCTCGGCGGCGGCGAGCTTGGCCGTCGCCTCGTCGAAGGCGACCTGCGTGCCGACGCCGCGCTGGTTGAGCGAGCGGTTCCGCTCGAAGGTGTCGCGCGCGAGGCCGAGATCCGCCTGCTGCTGCTTGAGCTCGGCATCGAGAATGGCGGTGTCGAGCTTGACGAGCACCTGCCCCTTCTCGACCCGCTCGCCCTCCTTGAAGCCCAGAGCCGTGACGCGGCCCGCGATTTCCGGGGCGATCACGACGGATTCATCGGCGGCGAGCGTGCCGAGCGCCTCGACCTCCTCGTTGACTGTTCCCCGCTCGATCTTGGTCACCTCGACGGGAACCGCACCGCGCCCCTGTGGAGCGGCGGCGACCGGGGCCGGCGCCTTCGACTTCTCGTAATGGCGGTAGCCGTAGTAGCCGCCGCCGGCGAGGCCGATGATCAGGAGCAGATAGACGAACCGCTTCATAGAACTGGACGCTCCGATATGACGCGCTTATTTTAGACTGGACGGTCCAGTTTGATAAGGGCGACGATGGGCAGAACCATGACGAATGCTGCCGCACCGGAACTGTCTGCCGACGACGAGGCGGATGCAAGACGCCTGCCGTCACGATTGCGGGTGGACAAGCATCGCGCCATCATCCGCGCAGCCTCCGCCATGTTCCTCGCCGAAGGCTACGAGCGGGTGACGCTCGACCAGATCGCGCAGAGGGCCCGCGTCTCGAAGCAGACGATCTACGCGCACTTCGCCGACAAAGAAGCCCTCTTCCGCGCGATCTGCACGCAACTCGCTGAAAAACTGACCATTCCGCTGCGCCGACCCATCCAGGACGTCGACCTGCGCAGCGCTCTGATACGGCTCGGGGAAGACGCACTGGCGATGATGCTGGACCCGCATTCCCTCGATCTCCATCGTCTCGTCATGAGTGCGGCGGCCCGCTTTCCCGAGCTTGGCCAAGCGGCTTACGAGGCGGGAGCGCTACGGATCATCGAAGAGCTGTCGCAGCTGCTGCGGCAACGTTCACATGTCGGTGATGGCCTCGCGGAACCGCTCGACGATGCCCGGGCCAAGGTGCTCGCGGAACAGTTCGTCGGCATGCTGCGCGGCTTTCATCAGCATCGCGCGCTGATGAACGTCGCGCAGACGCCTCCCGACCAGCGCGCGGCCTATGTCCGCGACTGCGTCGATCTGCTCCTGCGCGGCGCCTGAGGCGGCATCCGGCCGCCTGCCCGACCGTCACCCGTCTGTCATCTGTGCCGGCTAGCTGTCGCCCGTCGGAAAGCATGGCCCCTACGGCAGGATCTGCCGCGGGCGGAAGCCATGCTGCCAACGGAACGCGGGAACGGCATCATGCTGCGCATCGAGGGTCTGACCAAGCGCTTCGGTGGCAAAGCCGCGGTCGACGGCGTAACCCTGTCCATTCCGCGCGGCGAGATGGTCGGCATCATCGGCCGCTCGGGCGCCGGCAAGTCCACGCTGCTGCGCATGCTGAATCGCCTCGCCGATCCGAGCGAAGGCCGCATCCTTTCCGGCGACCGTGACGTCACAGCGCTGAAGGGCGCCGCGCTGCGCCGCTGGCGGCGCGACACGGCGATGATCTTCCAGCAGTTCAACCTGGTCGGCCGCCTCGACGTCCTCACCAATGTCCTGCTTGGCCGGCTCGACCATCGCGCCGCAGCGCTGACGCTGGTGAAGAGCTTTTCGCGCGACGACAAGATCCGCGCCATCGCGGCGCTCGAGCGGCTCGATATGGGTCATCTCCTCGCCCAACGTGCCGAAACCCTCTCCGGCGGCCAGCAGCAGCGTGTCGCCATCGCCCGTGCCCTGGTCCAGGAACCGCAGATCATCCTCGCCGACGAGCCGATCGCCTCGCTCGATCCGCGCAATACGCAGGTCGTCATGGACGCGCTGTTCCGCATCAACCGCGAGGACGGCATCACCGTCGTCTCGAACCTGCATCACCTCGATATCGCGTCGAAATATTGCGACCGGCTGATCGGCATGGCCGCCGGCAAGGTCGTCTTCGACGGCCCGCCCCACCAGCTCACCAGCGAGATCGCGGCGAAGCTCTACGGCATCGAAGCCAAGGACGCCGGCGCCGAGGCGCTCGACCAGCTCGAGGCCATCGCCAGCGAAGAAGCGCAGCGCGCCAAGCAGAACGTCGCCTGACCTCCGTCCGGCCCGCCGGGCGGTCCCTCTCCCAGAAGACCAACAGGAGCACTTCATGCTGACCCGTCGTCACACCCTGACGCTCGCCACCGCGGCGCTCGCCGCCACGCTGGCTGCCCCCGCCTTCGCCCAGGACTGGAAGGCGAAGTATCCCGAACTCGTCTTCGCCATCATCCCGGCCGAGAACGCCTCGGGCGTCGTCGAGCGCTACACCCCCTTCGTGAACTACCTCTCGAAGGAACTTGGCACCAAGGTCACGCTGCGCATCGCCAGCGACTACGCCGCCCTGATCGAAGGTCAGCGCGCCGGCAACATCCATATCGGCATGTACGGCCCCTCTTCGTTCGCGCGTGCGCTGATGACCGGCGCCAAGATCGAAGCCTTCGCCATCGAGACCAATCTCGACGGCACGAAGGGCTACTACTCGGTCTTCTATGTGAAGAAGGACTCGCCCTATCAGAAGATCGAGGATCTGAAGGGCAAGAACCTCGGCCTCGTCGATCCGAACTCGACCTCCGGCAACAACGTGCCACGCTATGCGCTCGACGGGATGAAGATCGACCCCGAGAGCTACTTCGGCAAGGTCGTCTACACCGGCAGCCACGAGAACGCGATCATCGCCCTCGGTCAGGGCACCGTCGACGTCGCCGCCAACTGGTGGAACGACGAGCAGGAATCCAACCTGCAGCGCATGGCCCGCAAGAACATGGTCAAGGCCGAGGATTTCCGGATCATCTACAAGTCCGAGCAGATCGTGAACTCGCCGATGGCCTATCTGACCGAGCTGCCGACCGAGCTCAAGGCCAAGATCAAGGACGCGGTGCTGAACCTCAACACCAAGGACAAGGCCGCTTTCGACAAGATCTACGAAGGCAAGCAGGGCCCGCTGCAGGCCGTCGACAACAAGGCCTATGACCCGATCATCGAGCTGAACAAGTTCGTCGACGCGCTGCGCCGCAAGAAGGCGTCGTAGAGGCTAGTCCACGCCTTTGGACCAGTGCAGCGCGGGGAACCCTCTCCCGTAGGGAGAGGGCAGGGTGAGGGGTCGGCCGTTTG